>NZ_CP197171.1:615287-922931 GCF_052055485.1 Amphibacillus sp. Q70
CCAATAAAATAGCTAGACTCACCAATAAAAATCTAAGCGTTTTTTTCATTAATACCCTCCTAATATGAAAATGAGCATTTTTCTCGAACTCGGTTTTATTTCCCATCAATGATTTCAATGAATATAAAATCAGTTTCGTCCAGCACTTTCCTTCTTATATCAATTCACTTTCGCACGAGAGTAAAGGGGGAATTTACCCTTTAACTTTTCTATTATTCACCATCATCTACTTCTAAAAGCCAGCGCACTTCATCACTTAATGAATCTAAGTATGCGGAACCGAAAGAAAGTTGATAGGCATCACTTTTACTATAATCAAATAATAATTCACCATCTTCGCTTTCACCCGGCTCTAAATCTCCTACGAAAAAGTTGATTGAATCAAATTCATATGCTGGAACACCACCACTCCCGTCTTCGTTATGCAAACGAGCAGAGTTAATCTCTTCAATGTCAATAACATCATCATCAATATTGGTAATTGTTGCATCTACAATGATAAAAGTTCCGTTATCTGGATTTTGGTAGGGATCACTCTCCTCCATCTCTTCTACAAATCGAACAGCTGTTGGTGTCACCTCAAAATTACCTAGAACAGTTTCCACTGTACCTGTTTCACCTAAACTTAATAGATCACGATTTGAATCCGAATCCTCGCCATCATCTTCGCTACTTACCATTTTGTCATCATTTGTTTCATTATCATCAGGTGCTTCAACATCATTATCATCAATGTCATCTGCTTCAGATGTACCATTACTACACCCGGATATAACTAATAAAACAGCTAGACTCACAAATAAAAATCTAAGCGTTTTTTTCATCATAAATTTCCTCCTAGTATGAAAAATAGACCTTATTCAACTTCATCTGCATCAAATGTCCAACATACCTCATTACTTAAAGAATCCAAATAAGCAGCACCAAAAGAAAGTTCATAAGCATCATCAAATACAAAATCAAATATGATTTCACCAGTCATTGTTTCACCTGGAGCAATTTCGCCTTCAAAATGATCAAGTTCTTCAAAATCATCAAAATTAGAAGCACTTCCTCTATCTATTATTGCTGATCCTAGTCTAGCGGTTATAATATCTTCACTAATAATTGGCACATCATCAACATTTGTAATCGTTAAATCGATAACAATAAAGATATCATTATTTGGCAGCTCCTCTCCTACTTCTTCTAAGAAACGAGCAGTAGTTGGGGTAACTTCATAATCACCTAAAGCCGTTTCCAATAAGCCAGTTTCTGCCAAACCTAATAAGTTACTACTAGAAACTTCCTCATCTGACGTTGGATTATCTTCGCCCTCGATATTTGCATCATCCGCACCTTCATTGTCACTATTATCAGTTATTTCATCATCTGTAGGTACTTCAGTATCATCACTATCAACTGTATCATTATTACATCCAGAAATAACTAATAAAACAGCAACACTCACACATAATAATCTAAGTATTTTTTTCATTTAATTTACCCTCCTAATATAAAAATGAGTATTTTTCTCGAAACGCAAATTTATTTCCATCGGCGATCCCGCTAAGAACATCAGTATAATTTAGCTTTTGAGCAATCACTGGGGCAAATAGCAGTCGCCGGATTCATAAATAGAAATAACCTTAAATAATCTGCTGACAACTCCCAAGGCTTAAGACAGTGGGTTTTCTCGTTTGGGAAATCTATAATTAAAAGATGGGGGATAAAGAACGCTGATCTGTTAAAGCAAATAATAATAGAATGGTATTGATTAGTTCGATCTCTAAATACAGAATAGATTGGTCTTGACTAGCTAATTCACCCACAAATGTATGCTGTAGTCATCTTTCCAATCTTGCTAGTTACTGAATAAACAGCTAAAATTGCCATTGAAACATTCATCAATTTCTGGTTCGAACCCCCCTCTCTTTCATAGTAGGCACATAAACCTCAGTTATCAATTTTATGATAACTCATCTATTTGTTTAATTTTAACTTACATTATTTTTATCTGACAATTCACAAAAGTTATTTTTTTCTAAAAATTATCCTTAAACCAAGAAAAGATCCCTTTCATCATGAGTCAAAAGTTGTCACATTTTTATAGAGTAATAATACACTACTTTTGCCCTTTGTAAACCTCTATCAGTAAATATAGGTAAATACTAGTATGATTAGGATAAATTAGAGATTAATATGGTTATACAATCGTTATAGAATAGGATATTTGTCGGGTAATCCTTTTTTCATAAGCTTTACGGAGGTGTATCATTAAACCAAAAGACTCATATGATCTCCTTCGATGAATTATTCAACTTCATCCTACACTTACATATTTACTTAAGAAATGAGTAAAAGTGAGTTTTTTTAGATAACAAGGAGGATTAAAAATCATGCTACTATAAAACGAAACTCCAATCCGTGGGATTTAGACCTACAGGCTGTAGGTCATGCAGATGTTTCAAACCATTATACCCCTACCATCTAACCCAAAAGTAGAGAAGTGCCTGCGAGAGTGAGCTTTGCTAACAAAAAACCGATACACCCATTTTATGAGTGCTATCGGTTTTTTAGACATATCAACAAGATTAATTAGATTCAACCGGCAAGTGAATGTTTACTGTCGTTCCTTCATTTACTTCAGTTGAAATATTAAATTTAAACGTATCCTTATAATAAAATTTCAAACGGTAATAAACATTTTGAATCCCTACATTTTCGCCCATGTCTTGCTCATTCTCAAGCTGATCCTCAATTAAAGCTAGGCGATCGGGTGGGATGCCGACTCCATTATCCGTTATTTTAAAGATAATAAACGTATCTTCTCGATAAATGGAGATATGAATAGTTCCCTGATCCTTTAATGGCTCAATACCATGAAGACTTGCATTTTCGACAAATGGCAAGAACGACAAATTTGGAATTTTAACAGAGCCGATTTCTGGTTCCAATTCAACACTATAGGCAAGTTTATCGCCAAAGCGATAAGCTTGAATCTCAAGAAATGCTTTAATTAAGTGCACCTCTTCTTTAACTGTCACCCAATCTCTTCCCCAGGTAAGAGAATTCCGAAAGATTCCGGCCATATTTTCAATAATATTAGCTGTTTCGGTTTCACCCTTGATTAAACTGCGCATTCTAATTGTCTCTAATGAGTTAAATAAAAAGTGTGGGTTAATTTGACTTTGCAAAGCACTCAGCTGTGCTTGTTTCTCTTTAATTTCAAGATCCTTTTTTTCAATATTTGTTCGAAACACTTCATTAAAAAGTTTATTTATTCGGCGAGTCATTCGATTGATTTGTCTTGTCAATTGACCGATTTCATCTTTAGATTTGATATATGGGTATTCTTCAAAATTTTGCTTTTCAATATTTTTCATATGATGCAGAATTTTATCCAATCGTGAATGAAATGACTTTGAAATAAAGACAATGATTAAGGTTGGTAATATGAAATTGATAATACTTAACATAATAATAAATTGACTCGATTCAATAAGTTCACTGGTAAACTCAGATGAATCAACAACAGCAACGATTTGCCAATCTTCGAAATAACGATCATGAAGTACATTTTTAATGACAATATAGTGGTCCGGAAAAGCCTCCTCATCAAAATCAACTCTGTCCCCAACCCAATCCACCTGATTATTATTTGTATAAATAATCGTCTCATCCTGATCGATCAAATATAGATCCCCTTGTAAGGTCACATTATTGAAGGCTTGTTTTAAGGCAATTGGGTTCATATCAATCTGAACAACCTTTTCATATTGATCATATAAATAAAAATAGTCCAGTTCAGTATAGATGGATAGATTGATATCATTGTCTGTTTCTAAATTGATAAATGCATGTGGCTGTCCAGCTTCTTTCATTCCTTCATACCATTCATTGGACTGAACATCATCTGTTAACGCTGCAACACCACCAGATAATAGAATCGTAGGATTTTCTGTATAAAAATTTAAAGATTGAATCGTGTTATAGAGCGGAGTAGATGTATTATATTGCCTAAGCACTTGATTATAAGCTTCAATATATTCAATGGGCGAGAGATAGTCTCGATCAAAAAAATCATATAATCTTACATCTAGATAGAGCGTTGTAGCTAGTCCAACTGCTTGATCCGTCAAATATCTAAAATCCTGTTGTGTTTGATTGAGGACGAGTTCAATATCAATTTCCTTTTGCTCAACAAAACGATTATTCGTCATAATATAAAAAGCAGAATTCGTCGCAATAATGGGTAATAAGACAGATAAGAGATAAACAATTAAAAATTTATTTCTGATTTTCAAATCATTAAATGACTGCAATAATTTTCTCATCATTAGCTGCCTCCTTACCAGTTACAGGATTAATCAATGGCAGAGGAAACTTTCTCCTTAAATTGTTTCCATCTGAACCTAAGTGAATCTTCATTATTTTTGATTCGTTGCTTTTTTCGATCAATTCGGCGAAAGGCATGAGTCGATGTCCACATGATTAACCATCCTATAACACTGATAAGATAAAATGGAATTAAACCCGGAATAAGTGAGAAAAGTTGGAAGGCAAGCCCTAAGGCGATAATAAGTGTGATCAATGCTAGTGGACTAGCCATTGAAAACATAATCGTTATTTTAAAATATTGTAATAATGGTAATTTGTAATGAACATAAACAGGGAATAGAAATAAGATAAGCAGGATAAACAAGAACATTGTCATATACCAGAAAACTGCAATTATCGTGTGCTCAAAGCCAGTCACAGTTCCTAAATATTGATAATTAAACCAGATAACAAAGCCAACCCCTACTAAGATAAATCCTAAAATATTTGCCCGTAAAAAATCCTTTTTAAATGTTAACCAAAATAATTTTATAATCGAAATATCTGAATCATTGATCAACCAGTTTCGTAACACTGTATATAACGCCACAGTCGCTGGGAATACCCCTAAAAGTCCTAAACCAAGTAATGAAAAACCAAGCCACAATAAATTCAAATAGGCAAATCGCCAAATCCATTCCGTTATACGATAAAAACGTGTTGATAAAAATCCATAATTGTTATCCATTTAGCTCACATCCCTATATCCATTCTTCGATTAATTTCTTTGCTACTGTGTGATGAGGGCTTGTTGCTACAACAGTTGTAACCAATCCTCCTTCAACGGCTATCCCCGTATATTGATGAAAAGCACTGTCCTCAAGCAGTGGAATGGCATAAAGGTGCTCGGCAGTTTCGTTAATATCCTCCATCACGTAAGGATCAACTACTCGTTCCTCAAGTTGATCATAGAACTCATCCAACGGCTCTAATCCATATGGATCTAATAACGCCTGATCTAACCAGCGATCAACAATAAACATATCCACTTCTTTATCCAAAATCTCGATAGTCAATCGATCAAAATTAGCCATTGTCAAGACAACTTCTATATTCAAGCCGGCTTCCATTTCAGGACTTAAAGTATCCTCAATATAATCTTTCATTGCCTCTTGATAGTCTTCAGGGATACTAGAAATAAACATCACTCGAAAAGTATCAGGATCATGATTACCACCTTCATCCCCACTACATCCAACCAGAGCAAAACTAACCCATAACAAAATGATACATTTTCTCAATCCAATCACTCCCAGCTTCAAAACGTTTCACGCTAAGACATCCAGCTTACTAACAAAGGTTGAATGTACCAGATCACAATCGTGAAGATAACAAAGTAAGCGACAATCAATGGGAATTGTGCTTTTCTAGATTGTTGATTTGCTTTTAGTTTTCGATATGTTGATAGCGTCATGACCGTTATTGCGACACCTAGTAAAAAATGCAACCAGTGACGTTCTGCAGTAAAAAAGTAAAATCTAAGCACGAATAAATATAACATCAGCATAATGAACATCATTATTCTCTTCTGATTCATAATGAGAACTCCTATCCCAGCTATTATAGCTATAATATAACACGTTATGAAACGCTTACAATAATAAAAACTAAAGAACTTTCTTTGAAAAATAAACTCTTTTTAAAAGCTATCTTTAGCACAACCAGAAACCTTCCATTAATCTATAAATCTATACTTTTTGCACTAAATCCTAAAGATCGTCCCCTGTCATTTAAACGCTTTCTTATGTATGATATTAGATGATAGAATACTTGTATTCAGTTACATAGTGGAATAAGGAGGGCGTTAGATGAGAGAAGGAGCTTACTATACTAATCAATATCGCAATCTTTTTACTGAACTAGGTATTGAAGCCAAAGATGTTGAAGCAAAGGTACAAGATACATGGGATCGTTTATTTAGCAGTCAATATCCAGAAACACAAATTTATTTTGAGACAGATGATCAAATGGGGTACATGGTTGACACAGGCAATCATGATGTTCGAACAGAAGGTCAATCCTATGGCATGATGATGGCTGTTCAAATGAATCGTCAAGATATCTTTGACCGAATTTGGAAATGGTCAAAAACTTATATGTATATGGAAGAGGGTCTGCATAAGGGCTATTTTGCTTGGTCTTGTCAACTCGATGGGACAAAAAATGCATATGGTCCTGCACCTGATGGCGAGGAATATTTTGCAATGGCTTTGTACTTCGCTTCGAACCGTTGGGGTAATCGAGAAACACCATTTAATTATTCCGAACAGGCAACTACTTTGTTAAAAGATTGTTTGCATAAAGGGGAAAGTGATGATGGTTATCCAATGTGGGAGCCAAATAATAAACTGATTAAGTTTGTTCCGGAAGTTGATTTTAGTGATCCATCTTATCATTTACCACACTTTTATCAACTTTTTGCTGAGGTGGCAGCTGAACAGGATCGATCCTTCTGGCAGGAAGCTGCTGAAGCTAGCCGTGCCTATATTCGTTTAGCTGCAGATAACAAAACTGGACTCTCACCAGAGTATGCATTTTATGACGGAACACCCAACCATACCCGCGGATTTGGCCACTTTTTCAGTGATTCATACCGTGTTGTTTGTAATGTCGGTTTAGATTATGAGTGGTTTGGTAAATCTGAAACACCCATAGAAGTTAATGAAAAAGTACAACAATTTTTTAAGGGGATCCCTGTTGATGACTATCGTCGTTACAAAATTGATGGTCAGCCTTTTGAAGAAAAGGCATTACACCCAATTGGATTACTTGCTTCACTCGCAATGGCCTCACTAGCAACCGAAGGGGAACTAAGCGAACATTATGTCAAGACATTCTGGCAAACACCTCTTCGTACCGGTGATCGCAGATACTATGATAACTGTTTATATTTCTTTAGTTTATTATCCTTAGCAGGGAAATTTAGAATTTGGAAATAATGGAGGTTTATAATGAAAATTCAAAATCCTATTTTAACAGGCTTTAATCCCGATCCGAGTATTTGTCGTGCAGGTGAAGATTATTATATCGCGACATCTACCTTTGATTGGTTTCCAGGGGTTAGTATTCATCATTCAAAAGACTTAAAAAACTGGCAGCTTGTTTCACGTCCTTTGAACCGCGTGTCTCTACTAGATATGAAAGGTAACCCCAATTCTGGTGGTGTATGGGCACCCCAGTTATCTTACCATGACGGTAAATTCTGGTTGATTTACTCTGATATTAAAGTCACTGATGGAAGATGGAAAGATGCACACAACTATTTAACAACTTGTGACACAATTGATGGCGAATGGTCTGAACCGGTCTATATGAATAGCTCTGGATTTGATCCATCACTATTTCACGACCCAAACAATGGCAAAAAGTACTTTCTTAATATGTTTTGGGATCATCGTCAAGGGCACCACAATTTCTATGGTATTGTTTTACAGGAATATGATCAAACCTTAGAAAAATTAGTTGGTGAGAAAAAGATCATTTTTAAAGGAACAGATGTAAAATTAGTTGAAGCGCCACACCTTTATTATATCAATGGGTATTATTATTTATTAACGGCAGAAGGCGGAACGAGGTTTGATCACCAAGCAACGATTGCACGGTCAAAAAATATCGATGGGCCTTATGAAGTTCATCCAGAAAACCCTTTAATTTCTTCATGGGCACACCCAAGAATTACTTTACAAAAAGCTGGGCATGGATCGATCGTTCACACCCATACAGATGAATGGTTCTTTGTTCATTTAACAGGGCGTGTACTGCCAAAAACCACAGATCCATTACTTGATCCACGCGGTTACTGCCCACTTGGACGTGAAACAGCGATTCAACGGTTGGAATGGAAAAATGGCTGGCCATCCATTGTTGAGGGCAATTATCCAAAAGATGAAATTGAAGGCCCAAATATCGAAGAACAACCCTTTGAGCCTGCTGCTATAAAAGAAGATTTTGATGGGGATGCGCTGCCACTTGACTTCCAAACATTGCGGATTCCGTTGGGCGAAGATATTGTATCATTGAAGAAACGACCTGGTCATTTACGCATGGCTGGACGTGAATCCCTAACATCCCATTTTACTCAAGCATTGGTTGCTCGACGTTGGCAAAATTTCCAATTCACTGCTGACACAAAGGTTGAATTCAACCCAGAAAGCTTCCAACAAGCAGCTGGAATGGTCAACTACTATAACACAGAAAACTGGACTTATCTCAATGTAACCTACCACGAAGAAAAAGGGCGAATCTTAGATATCATGACGATGGATAATACAGACTTTGCTCAACCGCTTCAAGGTGCAGAAGTTGTTCTTCCACAAGGTGATAGCCCAGTCTATCTACGTGTTGAAGTTGATTATAACGATTATCAGTATTCATATAGTCTTGATGGTGAGAAATGGGAAGCCATTGGACCTGTCTTCTCTTCTTATAAACTATCAGATGACTACATCCGAGGAGGCGGCTTCTTTACCGGAGCATTCGTTGGCATGGCCGTTCAAGATACATCAGGTGAAAATCTACATGCTGACTTTGATTACTTTATTTATGATCCGAAGTAATTGACATAAAAAAGAATGTAGCGTAGCTTATACAACCAAAACTTTGACATTGTGTCATAACGCTTGGGACTATGATTACTCGCCTAACTGGAAGTGTTTGTATTATAATCTCCTATGCGGCACAGCAATGTCAGAACTGTATCCATGTATCAAAAATAATCCACCTTTGAGTTCAAACACTCGGTGGATTATTTTTTGTCAAATCAGTCTTGCTAATCGACTATCTAACATTTATCTTACCAGTTAAGAGTTATAATTGATCAAAGTTTTTTAAATATTGTATATTGGCAATGATCATATTCGCTTTCCACCAATTTTGGCTAATTGCCCATTGCTCAGGATAACTCCCCCAATGCCACGGGATCGTCCAAGACCCATCTTCTTGCTGTTCTTTTTTAATAAAATGACATTCATATTCAGCAATTTCTCGGTTATCATCATAAAATGGGCTCTCTCGCCTGTTAAAGAATTGTGACGGCTTACAAATATAAGTGGTTTCCCATTCCACTTTATTTTGAGTAATTGTTTGCTTTACTGACAACCTCAGCTTATCTTGCAGCCATACCATGTCAACAAGATCTGCCTCTGCTGACTCGATATACTGAAATAGCCGAATATAACAGGCGATTAAATGCATCTCATTCAATGAATCATTTTCAAGCAAGAACGTGACAGCTTCTTTGGTAAGCCTACAGCCTAATTGATATAAGTCGCTATCCTTGTCCGCAAATCGAACAATAAACCCAGCTAAACAAGCAGTCGGATTATAATTTACTGTGTTAGTACAATCTGGATCATATTGCCACCATGGTGCATGCGGATAATCATTGTTACTTTTTATCGTATTGTACCAACACTGACCATCAAAATCCTTTCCGCTAGCAAGATAGTTAAGTATCCCTTTAATGATCGGATGATCAGCCTCGATAAAGTTAATTTCTCGTAAAATCTCTGTTGCTGCCCAAGTTTGAATAGGTGATGAATGTGGATTCCAGCAATCTGCTCCTAAGGCATGTCCAAATCCTCCATCCGCATTTTGATATTCAAGCAGACAAGTAATCACATCCTGCTTATTGCCATTTTCAAAATGGTACTGCCATCTGGCCAAATCAAGTGGTCGAGCATGGCGATAGATAAATGTTCGTGCTTTTTTTAATCGTGTCATTTTCTCCTCACTTTCTGAATGATGGCGATCATCATTCTGCAAATAGTTAAAAGATCTATCTTGCTATAACTTTACTAAATCATTTAAGAAATGTATTGGAAAAAAGCGACCTAACCCTAATATATTAAAAAAACTAAAGCCCTTACTACCTAGCCGAGTAAGATGGGCATTACGAGCAATTCCTCTCCACAGAAATAGAGGTCTACAGGGCGTAGTCTTTTAGATGAGGCGAGTAATCGCAAATGGTACTCTAAGATTCAAATAATAAAGAACCGTGATTCCCACTGCAGGTGGATGTTTTCCGCCGGCACGGTCTCAACTAACTTGAGTAGCAAAAGTCAGTGATTTCTTATTCTGAGTTCCAAACCTTTTCGAAGGAATCTTCAACAACGTCCTCATATCCAGCAGAAAAATCGAAGCTAGCCTATCCACGTGTGACTAAAGTGAGTTCTTTTCAATGATGTGCAAGTTTTTTGCTTGAAAAGGAGTCATCTTATGATATTTCTTAAAATCATTAAGCAAATGAGCTTGATCATAAAAGCCATATTCCACCACAGCTTCAGCAATATCAATGCTGTCTTTTTTGATTATATCTTGCCAAAGATATTGATATCTTATTAATGTAGCAAGCTTTTTGGGTGAAATACCAATATTTTTCTTAAAAAGGCGTTCTAACTGCCTTTTGGATACGCCAGTATATTGCACAAGATCGCCTAACTGAATATTCCCCTTGGCCCCAAGCATTTTATAGACAGCATTCATAATGTGAGAGTTTTCCGAATGCCTTCTTAATCTACTAACTAAATAATGCTCAGCAAGCTCAATTCTTTGTCCAATCGTCTGACTGTTTATCAGTTGATCCTCTAATTCTTGCTTGAATGTATGGAAATATTCCTCTGTATCTGTGAGGATATTTAAACTATTCGTCATGTTTTCATCAGCAAAAAGTAACACTGCCCAAGCATAAAAACGAATCGCAAAGGTGAAAGTATCAGTCATTGTCTTTGCAGGGGTCGCTTGGAAACTCGTATCTTGGATGCCACAAAACAAATGACTAATTTTGTGATTCGTGAAATCAACCTCTACAATAATATCCACGCACGTATCAGGAATAACAAGGGTTTGTTGGGGCTTGTCTCTCGGTTCCTGCATACTATTTTGCTTTGTTCCCCAAAAACAGCGGACATATGGCGCTAGGGTCTTTGAAGGGGGAATTTCAACATAATCATCATTGGCTGAGAAAGGGTTTGCGGTTATTGGTCGATACATACGAAATAAATCATTTACCATGAAAATCCCTCCATATAACAGAGTTACAAAGCAAGCCATGTTCTATCCAAATAATTAGTCAAACTGGTTGGATAATTGTACTTGAAAATTGAAGAGATAAAATATCAGAATAAGTTAGGATAATATCATCATTATACCAAACAAATGGATGAAGATTTATCGCCTTGCTTAATATAAAACGAAACTTCAATCAGTGGGAGTTAGGTCTACAGAATGTAGGTCATGCTAGTCTTTTCGATGGGGTGAGTAACCGCAATTCTAGATGTTGTCACAAATGTTTTCGGTGGGACGAGTAACCGCAAATCACTTCGGTGGGGCGAGTAACCGCAGTCCCAGTCCCAGGATAGGGTGTTTTAGCCTGCATTCCCTTTACTTCTACTAATTGGGACTCAGAATAAGTAAGGCACTTATTCTTGCATGATCAAAGAGATAAAAGATTTTATTGGTGATGGTATAAGTCAAACGATGGCATTTGCCAGAAAGACTTGACGATAATCCAAGTTTTTCTAACCTAGTAAATCCTTCGTATCTTGCTTTAGTGCGGCTACTCGTCCCACCGAAGATCACTGTTGCCCAGAATTTTATGAATGGTTATCTGTGATAAAAATAAAGAGCCTTCAACACTTTTACCATCCTACAGTCTAAGTGTCATAGCTCTTTTTGAGGAGAGTTATTAATCAGTCATGGGAGGTTAATCACGTTTATTCTTAATCAGATAGTTACTTTCATATTCTTTCAATTAATAATCCGCTGGCGGTATTTAGATGGTGTGCTTCCTTCCATCTTTTCAAATTGGGTGACAAAATAATCCGGACTGCCAAAGCCTACTTCTTCAGCCACTTCATAAATGCGTAAGTCAGTTTGGCGTAATATTTGCTTTGCTTTCTCAATCCGAATTTCTAATAAGTAATCTTTGAAATAAATTCCATATGTTTTTTTGAATAGTTGTCCTAAATAAACCGGATTCATATAAAATTGGCCGGCAATCTTTTTTAATGTTAAATGTTCATGATAGTGTTTAGCAATGTATCGTTTGACTTTATAAATATCGCCGTGGTATTTTTCTTTGCTTAATTTACTCAGTCGTTCGCCTGCCTCTATAGCGTAAGTTTCTAGAACTTGCTTTAGTTCTGCTAAGGTTTTTTTCTGATTAAATAGATCAACAAGGGAGATTAATTTATTTGTCTGATCAGTATGACCAGCTAAATGGCGGATGGTTGCTTCTAATTTCTTTTCAAGTTGGAATAAAAACATTTTGATTGAATCAGTAGATGTCCCAATTGTTAATACTTCTTCCATCCATTGATCAATTTGTTTTCTTATTTCGTTAGGTTTATTCTCTTCAATCTTCTCTAAAAGTTTGGTGATGAATTGATAATCCAAAGGTTTGTTTTCTAAATGACATTTAGCAATCTTTTCATCATACATAAGTGGATGGTCTTGCATCTGGATGTAACGCCGCTCGCTTGCAGTAAGAGCTGTTTGGTACGATCTGATTAGACCGTCTAAACCAAGCTTTACTTCACCGGCAAAAAGGAAGATTTTTTTACTTATCTCTTGTTCTAAAAATGATTTAAAACGGGATAAAAACCATGAAACTTCATTGATATGTTGAGGTAAATGTTTTTCTTGGAGAATAACACCGAATGCTTCGTGCTCAAATGGATGAATAAAGACTGATGGATCACCAATAAATTCAGCAACCGCACGATTTATTTGTTCATCTATTTTATCACTAGTTGGATGCTCTCTAATATCAATCACTAAATAACAGTTCTTCTTATTAACATCTTTAGTTAAAATCGCTAATTCTTGTTGTGTTGGAACATCTTTCTCAACAATAAGACGTTGGTAAAGACTAAAATTAATAAAACGTTGATTCGCTCGCTCTTCTAAAAGTTCCCTCTCAATAACTGGAGTCAATGTTAAAAAGGTCTTTTCGAGTTCCTCTTTATCAATCGGCTTTAAAATAAAATCAGTTACACCTAATCGTACCGCACGTTGAGCATATTCAAAATCATTGTATCCACTTACGATAATAAATTTCGGTATCTTGGTTGCTAATTCTTTTACTTGTTGAATTAATTTAAGGCCATCAAAAACAGGCATGCGAACATCAGTTAAAACAACGTCAGGCTTTTCTTCTAAGATTACAGCTAGAGCATCTTCACCATTGCTTGCTTCTCCAACAACTTGGTAATCGATCTTTTCCCAATCAACTAAAGCAATGATTCCTTTTCTGACAAACTGTTCATCATCAACTAAGATAACCCGATTCATAATTAAACCTCCCTTTTCGTGTAAGCGTTAACAAAATGATACACAAAAATAAGTGCTACCATAATATTATCTCACTTTAATTTTACTTATGGCTACACTTAATTTAACCATTAAACAAAGGTCTTGTCAAGAGTTTTAATAAGTTTGAATAATTTACCATGATTAAAATGGTGCATTTCTCACTTTACGATAAGACCTAACAAACTTGAGAGGTGTTGGGCTTGAATTTGATTAACAATACACCCTTTGAGATCTTCCATCCCAACAGTTAAATGGTCAAAAGTCGAGGTGCTTAAATCAATTCCCTTTAGAGCCGTATTGGAGAGATTAACACCTGATAACTCACAATTATTGAAGTATACTTTATTCCATTTATTATGATAAAAGTCAGCTTGTCTTAATAAACATTCATGATATTGAACGAGCTTTTGCGTACAGTAACCCATTCCAGCTAACTGAAGATTGCAATGGTTAAAAGAAACATTTTGGAAACGCCCATCAGCCATCATCACACCTGTCAGTTGACAATGTGAAAATTCAACGCGTTGCATTGTTATCTCATCAAGCTGTGTGTTAGACAAGTCACATTTTTCGAACTGAACATCTCGTAAATACATTTTTTCGAAAACAACATTCTCAAAAGTAACATTTCGAAAAATAACATTAATAAATTCAATACCCTCGATATCTTGGTTTGAAATCACGCAATTTTCGATGATAACTTCTTCTATGTAAGGATCACTTTGCTCAAGAGGAGTATTAAAATCAGTAATGACTCTTTCTGTTGTAATGTTTGGTTTGCTTACTTTTGTCATGGTACAGCTCCTTTTTGCTAATCATTTAAATTACATTATAACTTACTTCACCCAACTGATAAAACATAAAAGAGCTGTTGCAAAATAAAAAATAAATAGTGCAACAGCTCTTTTTATCAAGCTATATGTTTTTTACAGATTTGAAACTATCCTTCATTTCAAGTGAAACCTCAAGAATAGGGTGTCTCTATCCTTCATTTCAAATGAAACCTCAAGCTTAAATGTCGAATAGAACGTCTCTATCCATCAGTTCAAATAAAACCTCTAGTCAAAATGTCGAATAGAACCCTTCTATCCATCAGTTCAAATAAAACCTCAAGCCAAAATGTCGAATAGAACGTCTCTATCCTTCATTTCAGAAGAAACCTCAAGTCAAAATGTCGAATAGAGCACCTTTATCCCTCATTTCAAATGAAACCTCAAGTCAAAATGCCGAATAGAACCCTTCTATCCATCAATTCAAATAAAACCTCAAGCCTAAATGTCGAATAGAACCCTTCTATCCATCAGTTCAAATAAAACCTCAAATCAAAATGTCGAATAGAGCACCTTTATCCTTCAGTTCAATTGAAATCTCAAGTCAAAATGTCGAATAGAACATCTCTATCCGGTATTTTATTCCTATTTCTAATACTCACAAAAAGAGCTGTTGCATAATTAGCTAGCTAATTATGCAACAACCCCTTTGTGTTTTATGCTATTAATAATCAGTATTTGCTTGTTCACCTTTAACAATGGCAATTCCGGCACTTGCGCCAATACGTGTAGCACCTGCTTCAACAACTGCTTCCGCCGTGGACTGATCACGAACACCACCTGATGCTTTCACACCGATATCTGGTCCAACTGTTTTTCTCATTAAAGCGATATCTGCCACAGTTGCTCCACCTGTCGAGAAACCCGTTGATGTCTTTACAAAATCTGTTCCAGCTAAAACCGCTAACTGACAGGCTTTAATCTTTTCTTCATCGGTCAGTAAGCTGGTTTCAATAATGACTTTGACAAGCGCCTGACCTTTTGCTGCCTCAACAACAGCTTTAATATCTGCTTCAACAAGTTGATAATCTTGGTCTTTCAGCGCGCCAATGTTAATCACCATATCAACTTCTGTCGCACCCTTCTTAATTGCATCTTCTGTTTCAAAAGCTTTCGTCTCAGGCGTTGATGCTCCTAATGGAAAACCAATCACTGTACAAACAGCCACATCAGTATCCGCTAGTTCCTTACTTGCCAACTTCACCCAAGTTGGGTTGACGCAAACAGAGAAAAAGTTGTATTCACTTGCTTCTTGACATAACTTAATAATTTGCTCTTTTGTCGTATCTGCTTTTAGTGCTGTATGGTCGATCATTTGTGCTAATGCTTGATTCATTTTCACATCTCTCCCTATTAGAGGATGTTCGAAAAGTAATACATCGAAAACAGAAAACTTCGATTAACTATCGATGTGACCTTCTTCATCCTCCTTGTTAAACACTCACTATTTTCTTTCTAGATCTTTTGCTAAAAAGGCACCTGGAAGTAGATCTTTAACTGTCGTCTCAAAAATGTCGCCCTTCAAATTTGTTAAGATCACGGGCATCTCCTGTGGACATAATTCACTAATGACTTGTCGGCAAGCACCACATGGAGAGGTGGGACGATCTGTGTCAGCGATAACCGTTAATGATTTGAAATCATGAACTCCATCCGCATAAGCGCTAAATAAAGCTGTCCGTTCTGCACAATTACAGACTGAATACGCTGCATTTTCAATATTACAGCCATGGTATACCTTTCCTTCTTCTGTAAGTAATGCTGCACCTACTTTGAAATTTGAATATGGTGTATAAGCCTTTTCTCTTGCCTGTTTTGCTTCATCGATAAGCTGGTCAACCATAATAATGAGAGCCTCCTTTAAAATAGATCATTATTAATATAATATCATTTAAGCTAAGCTTGTTAGGATCGCCTTAACTAAGGTTAAAAAAGATTCCCTTACTTTTTCAGTTGTTTCAATAACTTCTTCATGATTTAATGGCTGATCCAAAATGCCTGCAGCCATATTTGAAATACAGGAAATCCCCAGAACATCAAGACCGATATGGCGAGCAACAATAACTTCAGGTACCGTTGACATTCCAACAGCATCGCCGCCAACGGCTTGAAGCATTTTGATTTCAGCAGGTGTTTCGTAAGTTGGTCCAGTATTCCAAACATAGACACCTTCTTTAAGCTTGATATCAAGTTCATCAGCCACTTCTCGTGCCAATACTTGTAGTGAGCGGTCATAGGCTGTTGACATATCAGGAAAACGAACACCCTGTGTATCATCATTTGGACCAATTAAAGGGTTTTGACCTGTATTATTGATATGATCAGTAATTAGCATTAAATCTCCTGGTGTAAAATCTTTATTGACTCCACCAGCTGCATTAGTAACCATTAAAGTTTCAATTCCTAATGCTTTCATAACACGAACAGGGAAAGTAACTGCATCTAATCCATAACCTTCATAGTAATGAAAGCGACCTTGCATCGCTACAACAGGCACACCTTTTAGGGTCCCACTGACAAGCTGTCCCGCATGTCCTTCCACAGTTGATACAGGAAAGCCGGGTATATCTGTATACTTAATCCGAACGGACTCTGCAATCTGATCAGCAAGCATACCCAAACCGGAACCTAAAATCAAGCCTACTTTTGGTTTCATTTTTAGCTTAGCAGCAATAAAGGACTTTGCTTCCTCAAGTTTCTCTAATCCCATTGTTTCTCCCTCCTATTTTTTTATATTTGTTAAAAAACTCTCTCCATATTTCGGCATCTTTACATTGAAGTTATCTGCGATAGTTGCACCAATATCGGCAAAAGTTTTTCGAAGCGATAATTCTGTGCCCTTCTCAATCCCTTTATGGTGAACAAGAAGTGGAACATACTCACGTGTATGATCTGTTCCATGGTGGATTGGGTCATTTCCATGATCCGCTGTAATGATAAGCAAGTCATCTTCTCGTAACTTTTCTAACACTTCTGGCAAGCGTTGATCAAAGGTTTCTAACGCTTTTCCATAACCGGCAGGGTCGCGGCGGTGTCCGTATTTCGCATCAAAATCAACCAGGTTTAAGAAATTTAAGCCATGAAAATCTTGATCAATGGATTGAATAAACTTCTCCATGCCATCATCATTATCTGCTGTCCGAATCGATTCTGTCACACCTTCACCATCATAAATATCAGCGATTTTCCCTAAAGCCAGTACATCAAGGTCAGCATCTTTCAATTCATTCATCACTGTACGACCAAAAGGCTTCAAAGCATAGTCATGGCGATTAGCTGTTCGTTCAAATGCACCAGGCTCCCCAATAAATGGACGGGCAATCACACGTCCAACCATATATTTCTCATTCATGGTTAATTGGCGGGCAATCTCACAAATGTTATACAACTCATCAATTGGAACAATCTCCTCATGAGCAGCAATTTGTAGAACAGAATCTGCTGAAGTATAAACAATTAAATCTCCTGTTCGCATATGTTCTTCGCCAAGTTCAACTAAAATTTCCGTGCCTGAAGCTGGTTTATTACCGATAATTCCACGACCTGTTCGTTTCTTTAATTCATCAAGCAGGTCATCTGGGAAACCTGTCGGGAACACTTGGAAAGGTTGGTCAATATAAAGACCCATAATCTCCCAATGACCGGTCATCGTATCTTTCCCAACAGAGGCTTCTTCCATTTTTGTATAATGAGCCAATGGTTGATCTGCCTTCTCAACCCCCTGTATTTGGCGAATATTACTCAATCCTAATTGTCCCATGGTTGGCATGTTTAAGCCACCGATATGTTCAGCAATATGTCCTAATGTATCTGCACCAGCATCACCAAAATCAGCTGCATCCGGCGCCTCACCAATTCCAACCGAATCTAATACGATTAGAAAAACACGTTTAAACTGTTCGTTCATTATACTTCCTCCTTATTAATTAACCGAAAAACACTTTCAAATAGTCTACAATCACACCACCAAAGTAAATACCAAACACACCCATAATTGCTGATAAAACAGGTGGTGCGGGTAAAGGCAGCTTTAAAAATCTAAACAAAATTCCAACTAAAACACCTGTAAATAACGCTAACAATATTTCTTTCATTTGTTCTCCCCTGTTTCTTAACCTGTAGTATTACCTTCTACATTCTGATTTACTTATAAACTAAAGCACAGTTATAACTTTTATTCCGTAATGACGTCATGTATTAATGGATCTGGGGTTACTTCTTCTTTTTGAATTTGATAAGACATTTGTGTTTTTTCTATAACTGCCTTGATTTCCGTTTGATTACTATGAGCGATAGCAATCGTATCCCCAGCTTCAACATAATCACCAACTTTTTTCTTTAAAACGATTCCCACAGCAAGATCAATTTCTGAATCCTTCGTCATTCTTCCCGCACCTAACATACTAGCTGCTACCCCAATTTCATCTGCAACGATTTCAGAAATATAACCTGTTTCTTTTGCTTTCACATCGATCTGATAACTTGCTGTTGGGAGATTTGCTGGTTGATCAACAATTGAAGCATCGCCGCCTTGTGCGGCGATAAAGGTTTTAAACTTCTCAATCGCTTGACCATTTTCAATGACTTCAACCAATTTTTCACGTGCTTGTTCAATAGTATCTGCTTTTTTTGCTAAATAAACCATTTGACTTCCTAGTGCTAAACATAACTCGGTTAAGTCACTAGGCCCTTCTCCTTTTAACGTAGCAATCGCTTCTTTAACTTCTAATGCATTCCCGACAGCATAACCCAGTGGTTGGCTCATATCTGAAATAACAGCCATCGTCCTTCTTCCAGCACCATTTCCAATCCCAACCATTGCTTCAGCTAACTTTCTTGCACCGGTCAAATCCTTCATAAAAGCACCTGAACCTGTTTTCACATCTAAAACAATCGCGTCTGCACCTGAGGCAATTTTTTTGCTCATAATTGAACTTGCGATTAAAGGAATCGAGTTCACTGTCCCAGTAACATCACGAAGAGCGTATAGCTTTTTGTCAGCCGGAGCAAGATTACCACTTTGCCCGATCACCGCAATTTTATTTTTATTAACGAGTTCATTGAAGACTTTCCCGTCTATTTCCACTTGAAAACCATCGATCGATTCAAGTTTGTCAATTGTTCCTCCCGTGTGCCCTAAGCCCCGACCAGACATTTTGGCCACTGGAACATCAACAGCAGCAACTAACGGTGCCAGAATTAATGTCGTCGTGTCACCAACCCCACCCGTACTGTGTTTATCTACTTTAATGCCATCAATTTCAGAAAGATCAATTTCATCACCCGAAGCAACCATTGCCTGTGTGAGATGAATTCGCTCATCAGTCGTCATATCTTGAAAATACAAAGCCATAGCCATTGCTGACATTTGATAATCTGGAATTAGATCGTTGGTATATTGGTCGATCATATACTCAATCTCTTCTTTTGATAAAGCAAATCCATCACGTTTCTTTGCAATAAGATCTACCATCCTCATCTGACTTCCATCCTTTCATCAAAAAATAAAACTTCCCTTTGAAATCCGTTACATAATTTTGTCGAAATATGCCGATTAAATGATCATGCTTTTTCGTTAGTATGAACGATTTTTATTGAAAAATAATACTGATCTATTCAATAGCAATTAAGCATGTAATCCTTATCATTTTCATTATATAAGTTAGACGTCCAACAAGTCAACTGATGAAATGGTTTCTTTTAACTAATTCATTAAAAAATGCGTTTTCTTAACACATTAAAACTCACTTGATCTGATCGAAAATAGTTTAATGAATATAATACCGGCATGTCATTGAGATCAAAGTGTATTTGTTTTAGAATTAGTAATGGTGTATTATGATCACATTTTAAAATCGTTGATATTTCCTTATGATAGCTAATGGTTTTTATATCTGCTTCAGCATAACTAATCGTAATTCCAGCATCCTTTTGTAATGAGTTTAACATCGACTCATCATTTAGTTTGTAATCTTTTCCGACTACTTTTTTCGGAAGCTTATCTATGCAATAAACGAGGGGCTCTCCATCAGCTTTCCTCAAGCGTTTCACTAGAAATAGCTGTTCATTGTTGTCAATTTTTAATTCTGAAACATCATCTCTATGTGGCTCGGTAAACCCGGCATGGAGTAATTCTGTTTCAGGCGTCTTTCCTTCCCGCTTAATCATATCAGTAATACTGAATAATTCTTCTAATCCTCTAGAAAAAACAGGCTTCTTATTAACAAAAGTACCAATACCATGCCGTCTAATAATGATATTTTCTTCTTCAAGGATTCGTAAAGCCTCTCTCAATGTATTACGAGAAACATGTAACTGTTTGGCAAAATCCATCTCCGAAGGCAAACGTTGTCCCGGCTCAAGTTCACCTTTATTAATCTTCTCTCTAATCTGTTCAATTACAAATAAGTACCGAGGCGTTTGGTAATTATAATCCATTGCAATGTCTCCTCCATATTATGTTAAATATTACCTTTAAATTTTTCATCGATTAAGGACGCCTATTGCTCTATCATTATCATACCATATTATAATGTGATTGAAAGCGTTAAAATTCATCCGATTGTGTCAAGTATTTGTGGGAGTTTTTTTATGTCCCTTATTTTATATTGTTTTTAGCCTATGATTTGGCAGCGTTGTCACTCCTGTATTCCTTTAAAAGAAAAGCTATTTTAACTTTTTAAAATCCTCTTAAACCTTTCAGAGCTTCTGTAATAGGAGCCCCCATTGCTTGTTTCAAATAACCTAAATTCTGACGAGTGGCTTCTGTCGCACTGTTTTTCAGCTTCTCAACGAAGTGTTTAGGTGGCTTTTCAGCTTTGGGCTCTTCAGTGAATGCCTGCGTTTGCTCAAGGATTCCATGTAACGTTTTAATCTCTAAATTGTCTTTTAGAGCCACCATGACATCGACGAATTTATCAAGCCCTCGATCACTCCAGCTACGACCGTGGTTGAGTCTTCTCGCAAACACACTCATGGTTCCTTCTGCACTACCCATTGGGCGAAAACCGGTTATATCTATCCCTTTTCTCTCTAATTTTTTACGGTAATCTCCGAGTGCCTTCGGATACTTTGAGAGCTGAGCGATTAAGGCTTCCAACTCTTCTTCCTTCTTTTCATTTTCCAGTGTCCCCACTGCACTATTTAATTCCACCATAAACCCTTCCCAATCATAAACAGCTAGCTTCTTTTGGATCGAACGGGATCTTGGATGCCCTCGAAAGATCAGGCGGACATCACGAGCGACATGAAAACGATCAATGACAAAAGTAGCGTTCTTCTGGAAATAGTCTCGACAAGACGTGATCCAATTCGCTCCATCTCCATTGATGACGAGATGGTGTCGCGTTGGGTCATATTCATAAGTGGTCATCAGATAGGTCTCAAACGCTTCCCAAAATGGACCGTTGCCTTCATGAATAAAATGACGTTTCTCGATGAGTTTCGCTCGCTTGCCATTCATCTCCCATCCTTGATGGGTACTTGCTATTTTAAGTTCTCTTCCTTTTTTCCCTTTCTCTTGGCTCTTTGTATTTAAGCCATCCACTTCAACGAATAAAACATCTTGTTCAAGGGGGACAGACTCTTCTGGAACCACTTCCGTATGCAAAAGCTGTTGACGGATCCCTTCATGACTGATGACAGGATACCCTAAGAACCTTTCGAGTACCTTTCCAGCTTGTCGATAGGAAGCACCTGTGACAGCTAGTTCAATCGCCAAATCTTGCACGACTGGACTCATTCCTTTTGTTCCATCAAAGGCTAAATATTGATCTAATAAGTACACATATTTCCCTGTTACTTTATCTTGGTAATAATTTCTCTTCAGCTCGACTTGTCCAAAAACAGATTCAAACGATAACGTACGTTTATCTTTTAAGTAAAATCTTTGTTTGTCTCTTCCTAAAGCAATCGCCTGATCAAACTCCTGAAGGATTTTTGACATCATCTGTGAAAAACTTTCTTGTAAGGTACGGTATATTATTTCTTCTAACTCTTTCATTGTCAGCTGAGATATGATATCTTTCATATGAGGACCTCTTTCTATAGTTTTTGTTTGTCGTAAACTTAACTATATAAAATAAGGTCCTCTTTTTCATCTCAAACGACTTATCTACTACCGCGCTTTCGCTTGGTGCCCCTGTCATGGGTGTTAAAGTCTAACGACTTTAACACCCATGACAGGGAAAATTTACTCCCACAAACATTTTACTCTAACATTCATCCTGTATTGTCGCCAATAGATTGGTCTTTTTATAAGTGAACCGCTTCTAACTGATAATAGCAGCAGAAAACTT
The DNA here is from genome assembly GCF_052055485.1 of Amphibacillus sp. Q70. GTDB lineage: Bacteria > Bacillota > Bacilli > Bacillales > Amphibacillaceae > Amphibacillus. The sequence continues at coordinate 638,086 of NZ_CP197171.1, forward strand.
GCATCCCATCTTGGGTTAGGTCATACAGACAATCATTGATCAAAAAGCAGGATTATAGTTCATTGAACCTAAGGAAGATATAACATTGCTTATTTGAACAAAAGAATTTAAAATAAGAAGGACAAGTAATCCAAAAGAGATTTTTTTGAAAAGGTGGGACAAAGGTGAAAAAACTACTATTCGTAATAGCATGTCTTTTTCTAATCGGCTGTCAGGCAAATGGTACCCCCGTGGAAAATGAGGATATAAATGAAGCTGAGGAACAAGATGAAAGTAGCGGAGAAGACAGTCCTTCTGATGAAGATACTGAAGAGATTGTGGACGATTCTAACAATGACGATGCAGCAGAAGATGAGCAACAAACACCTTCTGAAGGAGAGCACAATAGTTCAGAGCAAATTGGCAATGAGGATGGAAGCTATAGCTCCGACGATGCTATTATCCTCGTTAAAGAATTTATCCAAGGGACTGGATTAGATACAGAGCTCAACTACTCATTTGACGGCGAGGATGATCAAGGAAATTATCGTATCCAAGTGTTTGAGGTCGTTGATCATGGTGAGGGGACGTCACACACAGCCACATATGGCTGGTATCTTGTCAATCCTGAAACTGGCGAAGTAACAGACATGATGACTCAATAGTTACCATTCATAGTTTAGAATGAGGCTGGGACAGAACCCAGCCTCTAGCTATTTAGACTATATCAACATATTTCTTTATAATAGTAGACGGATCAACTGCATATTTCAGGTGATAGTCACCTACTGAAAAATATAACGTTTCATTTGATTGGACAGTAAATACTTCTCCATCCACATGTCCAAAGAGCGGCTTTTCTGCATAGGCTTGGCAGATTTGACCTTGAAACTGTTCTACGTACTGCTTATAGCCTAAATGATTCCCCCTAAATACTTTCAAGAAAATCATGATAAAACGCCATTTACTCAAGTGGTGGATAACCGTATACTCCAACTTACCATCCTCGGCATTTGAATGTGGAGAAATCTTCATCCCACCTCCAAAATAGGGTTGATTACTCGCAGCTATAAACCAAACATTCTCAAATGTTTTTATGCCATTCTCTGTTTCAACTTTCAATTGAAAAGGTTTAAAACGAATTAATTCTAGCAAAACATAATAAACATAGACTAATTTCCCCAAATTAAATCGATTTAACATCCGTTTAAACTTGGAATGGTTGACGCGTTCGCAAATAAGTGCATCAAAACCAAGTCCGCTATTATTAATAAAACGTATAAGGAATCGTCAAACGAGTTTGATATTGATGAAAAACCTTTAAACCTTCGCCTGACTTCGGATTAACAATAAAATAAACCTGCTGCATACCTTCACCTTACTCTCTATAAAAGGGAGTTTATCTGCTAGATGCAAAGACATTTCCATGCCACAACTAAACTTTAGTCAATCTGACCTTTCTCTTTGAAAATAACTTGCTGAAAAATCAACCGCTTCTCTTAAAGAAAATAAACGTGACTCTGCCAATCCTATCTGATCTTTCTTCACTGAATGCTGTCGTTCAAATAATTCACCGATATGTTCAAATTCCTCTTCTGCAAAATCAATTTCTTGATAAGTACGCCAGACTCGCTCACCATCTCTAATGATGGGTGCTCCTTCTTGAACAACCTTGTATCCTGGCGCCCGATATTCGCCAAGATGAAAAGCTGTATTGGTATCATAGCCTGTCCCAATAAAAAGAATCTGAGCATCCAACTGGTATAACTTCGCAAGTGGGGATTCTTCTCCAAGTCCAAAATCGATCAAATGATTCGTTAATAATTCCTTTTTCTTTTTTCCCCAAGCAGCAAAAGAAACCGCTGGATGTTGACTCCGCTCTACCTTGGGATACGTTCGAAAAACCTCAGCAATCTTTCCCATTCCCATTGATGGTGTTATCTTTCTATCGTAAGGCGGCATCGTCGCACGAATCTCTTCCCACCATGCTTCTGGAACAGGAGGATTCTGCCACTTGCTCGGATCACTCCACTCACTGCTTTGGGTCGGCATAACAAGTGTCCCTTTAGCTGTCACAACATCCATTAATGCTTCTATAACCGCTACGGATCCACCGTTCACCCAACCGATTGAAGAGAGTGATGAATGAACCAATACGGTCATCCCTTCTGCCACACCTAAATTTCGCATATCTTTTGCTAAAGTTTCTACTGTATTTAACTTTTCAGTTTGATCTACTAATCTTTTCATGATAAACACCTGCTTAAATATGTTAAGTATGCCTTTATCATATCACGAAAAAGATAAGTGTAGTTTAGTAAACATTTGAATTTTGATGTTAAAAAATTGAACCCCCACTGAATTTTTATAATAAAACAGTGATGTAGATGTGAACGATCATCTAAATGGATGGCGCGTACCCAATATTAATAAATGACATGAAAATACGAGCAACATTCTTGTCTTCTTTTTGCTTGTACTATCCCTTCAAGCCTGGTCGTTTTCAATAGTGTAACAAGGACAACTCACTTTGTGTGAATTGTCCTTTAGTTTTTTTATTAAAGTGATTTAATTGCCTGATAAACAGGCGTATCACCTGAAACAATCTGAAATTCCTTACCGATAGTCGAATCATTCTCTAAACTGGCAAGGATGACACGAGCAACATCTTCTCTCGGAATCTCGTCTCTGTCTACCTGTTTAGCTGCTTGAACTTTACCCGTTCCTTGATTATTTGTTAATAACCCTGGATGGATAATGGTGTAATCTAAGTCTGATTCCCTTAACCATACATCCGCATAGTACTTCGCAACAACATATGGTGCAAATGATTCATTGGCTTCTAAAATAGCCTCGCGCGTTGTATCAAAAGAACTGATCATAATAAAACGCTTCACACCTACCTTTTTCGCTGCTTCTATCGTTTTAACTGCTCCGTCTAGATCAATCATTAAGGTTTTATCTTTTCCTGTCTTTGGTCCTGAACCTGCTGTAAAAACAACCGCGTCAGTACCTGAAGCCGCTTCAGCAATTGTATCAATATCTTGTTCTAAATCGACCAATGCCGTCTCTGCGCCCAAATCCTCAAAGAAGGGCGCTTGCTCTTTCTTCCGAATCATTGCCCGTGCTTCCAACTGATCACTAGCTTGAATGTATGATGTGAGGTCTTTTCCGATCTGACCATTTGCTCCTACGATAAGTACTTTCACATGAATCATCCTTTCTTATTTTGAAAAATAGACTCTACTTATTTATCTTACCTTTCTTGGCTAGAGATAAACATTTTTATGCTTGGTGATTTATCCCGCCTTAACTGGCAATAAGCCCCCCGCTTCAAACATTATGAGGAAAAACCAGGAATGGTAAGTGGGCGATCAACTGCCAGTAAAGGTCCGATTCGTTCATCTAACTTTCAGTGGAAGATGAAGAAAACCCCCACTGAATAAAGATTCACTTTATCAGTATTTCTCTACAAAAAGGGAGGTTCCTTTTCCAGATAAAATAAATGAGCATAGCACTTACAATCGGATGAACCAAACCCTTTAACCGGCATGTTAGCCATGTGTTCCTTTCTTAATCGTTGAAACAGCTCGCATTCGCCCTCTTCACCGGAATAGCTTTGTACCGCTTGAACCTGTAAATAAGGTCGTAAATAATCGATATGCCATCTTTTTTTCTTATCTATTGTCAGATGTCTCTCTACTCTTGCGATTATATTTCGCTTAGCACTACCAACGTAGACATAATAACCGCGTGGAAAATCAAATTGACCCAACCGTCCAATCGATATCGCTTGAAGATCATGATCTAATCGACATTTGAGCGCATAAAGTGTGTCCGATTCATTAACAGAATAATCCATCGTGTCACCTCAATTGTGATAAAAATAGTTCACTTATAGTAAAGTTCAATAGCCATACCCTAATATCAGGTCGTTAATAAAGCATTTTTATTGCTCGAACATTCAATATTCCCTAAGAAAGCTTGCCAGCATAAACTTGGCAAGCTTTTTTATCAATCTTGATATTCAATTTGTTCAATAATTCGAATCACATCATCATCATTATGTGTGTCAATTTCAACATGTTCAGTATGCTCTAGTATCTCTTCATATTCTGCTCGTAACTCATCATCTGAGAGACCAGCAGGATTTTCCCAACGATAAGTCACTTTGGAATAGTGATTAATGGTTCCATCACCATTTCCACTGTATACAACAATACCCATCGCCCCCGCTTCACCCGTTAGCATGATAACATCTTCATTATAAGTGGGAGGGCTATCAATCATTGTATTAATCGGCGTTCCAGCAGAAACACGATTAACATTTAACGTACCAGGATCATCTGTAGACCCAACTTCAAGCCAAACACGAGCATATTCGATTTCTTGTTCCGAATAGTCTGCTAAGGGATCAGCTTCAGCTGATTCTTCTGATGAATCAACGTCTTCATTGTCCATATCTTCATTAGACGGTAAGGAATCTTCATCAGTTGATGCTCCTTGATCAGAACTATTTTCTTCTTCATTTGTATCTTCATCCTCAACTTCCGGTGTCTCTTCAAAAGAAGAATCTTCTTCTGACGAGTTACCACAAGCTACCAATAGAAAAAATACACTACTAAAACTTAAAATCAACGCTAACCTCTTCATCATTTCATCCTTTCTTATTTTATTATCCTAGCAAATATCATCACGAATTTCAAAAGAGCCACATCATAACTCTTAGCAAATTATCTCTGTTTGATTAATGAAAGCCTATCTGATTCTCAAACATTCAACTGAAATAATTTTTTCAAAAAAGGATATTGACTCTCACGTTACGTTATACTTTATGGTATATAGTGAAGGGAGAGAGACTGAATGAAAGTGAAAGAAGTTGCTGATTTAGTCGGCATTAGTGTGCGCACACTACACCATTACCATGAGATTGGTTTGCTGATACCAGAAGAAACAACAGAAGTAGGTTATCGGGTCTATTCTGACGAGAATCTTGAGACTTTACAACAAATTCTCTTTTTCAAAGAGCTCGACTTCCCTTTAAAGAAAATTAAAGAGATCATTGATCGTCCTTCCTTTGATCAGCGTGAAGCATTAGAGATGCATTACAAAATGCTGTTAGAGAAAAGAGAGCGACTAAACAGAATGATCGATACCGTTGAAAAAACGATTCAATACACGAAAGGAGAAATAGACATGTCTAATGAAGAAAAATTTGCTGGCTTTGACTTTAGCCATAATCCGTATGAGGAGGAAGCGCGAAAAAGATGGGGAGATCAAGCAGTTGATCAAGCCAATGAAAAGGTAAAAGGTTTCTCTGAATTTGATCAAGAAAAATTCAATCAAATCTACCATGATCTCGCCGCTATTCGTCATCTAGCTCCTGCTTCACCAGAGGCACAAGCGAAAATCGAAGATTGGTATGTTTACCTTAACAAATTTGGTAACTACTCACATGAAGCTTTTAAAAATCTAGGACAAATGTATGTTGATGATGAACGTTTCACGAAAAATATCGACCAATTCGGTGCAGGCTTAGCTGAATTTATGCGTGATGCCATGGCCATTTACGCAGATAGAAATAAAGCTTAAAACCTCACCTTATAGTCAATATAAGTGCATGCCTATTTTCAACAAGCAGAGGATTGATCTTAATTAAGACCAATCCTCTTCGCTTGTCTATTTGCGATGCTTAATCTGTTTGGAGACCTGTTTCCATTTCTTTGTTTCAGCCTGTTGAGCTCGAATGTTTGCTTTACGATCCAGGTAAGCTAATTCCCTTTGAAGCTTAAAATAACTTTTTAAACGCCCCTGCTCTAATTGACCTTTTTCTACTGCCTGTTTAACCGCACAGTTGGGCTCACTTGTGTGTGTACAATCCCTGAATTTACACTGTAAAGCCAATTCCTCAATATCTTGAAAACTTGTCTCTAAATGACCCGATTGATCCCACAATTGTAATTCCCGCATGCCTGGGGTATCAATTAAGCAACCTCCTGTTGAAAGGAGAATCAGTTCACGATGTGTCGTTGTGTGTCGTCCCTTTGCATCATCCTCACGAATTGTCTGCACAGACATGTAGTCCTCAGCTAATAAGGCATTAATCAATGACGATTTACCAACACCTGACGATCCCAATAGTGTCCCCGTTTTTCCTTGTTCCAAATAATTGGATAGCTTTTCTACTCCTAGCCCCGTTAAGGCACTTACTGCAAAAATCTCTACACCAAAGGCAACCGATTCAGCATCAGCAATATACGATGAAACATCATCTACTAAATCAGCCTTGGTTAAGACAATCACTGGGGTGGCTCCAGAATCCCAAGCTGCTATAAGATAACGTTCTAAACGTCTAACCTTAAAATCATCATTCATACTCATGACGATAAAAACAAAATCAACATTCGCGGCTACAATTTGTTCCTCTGTTGTTAGTCCAGCAATTTTCCTTGAAAAGCTCGATTGCCTCGTTAATAGCTTGTGAATGACAGCCTTTGCTTCACCGATTAATTTCTCAATAATCACCCAATCCCCGACAGCTGGGTAATCGGCTCGCTCCATCGCTTGATGAGCAAATGCCCCAGACACAACGGCACTCAATTCCTCTGTATCGGTTAAAATTTTATAACTCTGCTTGTGCTCGACAATCACACGTGCGAGTTGTCGATGTTTATCTTTTCGTTCTTCTTGAATAATCGCTAATTCTTCCTGATAAATTGGCTTAACGCCAAGTTGTTTTAAATACAATATATGGCCTCCTAAAGTTTGAAACGTTCAATTTTAAAAAATCTAAAAAACCTGTGTACTGCAAATCAGCAGCCACAGGTTTTGATCAACTTTAAGAAGCGCTATCTATTATCCAAGCGTTCTATTTCGGTGTGTGAGCTGTTGCATGCTGATTTGCTTATAAACATTCTCAAATACATTTACATTCAACATAACACATCACCTACTTTCGTTTTTTGTGTAATCATAAACATAAGACTCTATTGGCGATAAACCAATTTTCTTAATAATTAGAGTATATGAAAAGCCTTTACGATTGTCAATCAGTCTTAAGACTAAGATCAAACGCATAGTAACATCTGCCTAAATAAAGGACAGCGACAATCCGTACTACCAGAAAAAGATATGATGAATTCGATGATATAAAGTTATCTATCCCTCCTACCCACTTGCGATAACAAAACTGTGTAGGGAATCAGCTACTAAACATAGAATATAGCTATTCTTAAATTTCCATTTATCGGATATGCTTGATCAATGTCACCATTTGATCAAGCCACTTTTTCAAACCGCTTCTTTTGTCTGGTAAAAGTGTGAGTTTACTTCTTCTAGCGATTTCTTCAACAACGAAATCAATGCTTGTGTTGTCTGTAATAATTTTTTCTTTAGTAATTTCGGTATTAAAAGCATGGATACAGCGGTCAACTTGTGCCTTTGTCCACGTTTCGCCCCGTTCAAGCCGCTTGTTCAAACGTTTTAATAACGTTACCTTATCAGCGTACAGAATATAATGTTTCAACGGAATTCCATCATCGATAAGTTTTTGAACGATCTCATCATAGTATCGTCGATTCGTAATCGTCATTGGAACAATAATCGTCCCATCATACGTAGCAGAAATATACTTCAACATCTGATAATTAAATGACCGCCACTCTTCATGGTCCTGGAAATCAGACTTATGCGATTCTGCCGGTGTGTTTTTTCGAATAAAATAGCCAATATTTTCTGGATCATAAACAAAAGAGTTGGGCAGTCGCCGTTTTAATTCAAATGCACTTGATGTTTTCCCAGAGCCAAATGCACCGTTTAACCAGATAATCATTGTTCAATCCCCTTTGTAATCTTGTTTTCAGCTGATATGTCGTCATCACATCAATATATAACTCATTTCAAATTCTAACACAATCCAAGCATGCAAAAATGTTTTTTGATTAGACAATTCCTGCTTCACCCTTTCAAATAGCGATATGTTAAAATAATCGTATCTCATCAAAGCCAAATTATGATAACCATTCTATCTTTCAACCATAAAAGGAGCGAAATTCATTTATGAACCAATTAATGGACATGTTAGCAGATCGTAAAGATGAAATGATTGCTATTCGCCGTCATCTTCACCAAAATCCAGAACTCTCATTTCAAGAGAAAAAAACAGCTGCCTACATTATCAACTTTTACCAAGGTAAAGATGTAGAAATTGAAACGAATGTAGGAAACGGCTATGGTGTGATTGTCACGATCAAAGGTGGAAAACCAGGTAAGACAGTTGCATTACGGGCGGATTTCGATGCCCTTCCCATCACTGAGGAAACGGATCTCCCTTTTCAATCAAAAAATGAAGGCGTCATGCATGCCTGTGGTCATGATGCGCATACAGCCTATCTGCTCATTTTAGCTGATTGTCTCATTCAATTAAAAGATCAGCTTCATGGAACGATAAAAATAATTCACCAACATGCGGAGGAGACACCACCCGGTGGAGCAAAAGACATTGTCGAAGAAGGGCATCTCAATGATGTGGATGCGATCTTCGGCATTCATGTCTTACCACTAGCACCTGCTGGCACAGTTGGTTACTGTAGCGGGGATACCTTTAGTGGTCGCTCTTATTTCAACTTAAAGATACAAGCAAGAGGAGGACACGGTTCTTCGCCACATAAGGCAAATGACGCCATTGTTGCAGGGGCACACTTTGTAACGACGGTGCAAACCATTGTCAGCCGCAGATTAAATCCTTTTGATACGGGTGTTGTGACCATTGGTTCATTCGATGGTAAGGGGACCTCCAATGTTATTAAAGATAGCGTTGAAATCGATGGGGATATCCGCTATTTTAGCGATCAAACAGAAGCTGTTATTAACAAAGAACTTCACCGAATTGTCAATGGAATTGAAGTCATGTTTGGCGTAAACTGTGAACTCAAATATGACGTTGGCTATCCACCCCTTTATAATGATCCTGAATTAACGGCCTTTGTGGCGAATACATTAGCAAAAGTCAAAGATAAAGATATTAAAAAAGTAACAGAATTTCCTAAGATGACACCATCTGAAGATTTTGCTTATTATTTAGAAAAAGTTCCAGGCTCTTTTTTCTTTATCGGTTGTACGCCTAAGGGTGTCGATGAGCCTTATTTTAACCATCACCCTAAATTTGATATCGATGAAGATGCCATGCTTGTTGCTGCAAAATCAGTTGGCTATGTTGTCCTCCATTATTTGAATGGTAAAGAAGGATAGCTACAAAAATAAACCTCAGAAATTAGTGCCTCTTAGCCTAATTTCTGAGGTGTTTTTCTAATAAAAAATCAATCCTATTGTATCTTTTGTATCGATCGGGTGGGTAAACTCCAACCATATCGATGGGAAATCGCACGACAGCTTAAAGTCACAATAAATACAAGGTAATATTGATAAGTAGTTGTCACCCAACTCATGCCAATCACAAATCCAGCCAAAATGGCCCACAAAAGATAAACCTCTTCCTTAAATACCATTGGCTTTTGTTGAGCTAATACATCTCGAATAATCCCTCCACCAGCACCCGTAATTGCAGCCGAGAACACAACTGCAAAAAGAGGGAGTTCAATAGATTGAGCGTACATCGCCCCTTGAACAGCAAAAGCTGACAAACCAATCGAATCAAAAATATTCCATTTTGACAGAAATTTAACCGTATTAACTGGTAATAAAATAACCAAACTTATCGTAATCAATGCAACAATAAAAAGCATGCTTTGTTGCCACAGCTCAATAATTGGAATCCCGATAAACAAATTTCGAACAGCCCCACCGCCAAAAGCAGTAATTAAGCCTAAAACATAGATGCCCATAATATCATAATCAACTTTTAACGCGACAACTGCTCCACTCATAGCAAAAGCAATGGTCCCAATCAGGTTCAACCCCTCCCAAACCATACACAATCCCTCCTCAATCCATGCATATCTTCATCCTTGTACTGAGTCTGTTACCTATAATTTAGAAGGTCTACTCATTGCATTTAATGCTAAGACACTCACTATTGTGATCTTTATTTCTTCAGTCATCCCACATCTTGCACAAAACTTTCCTCAAAAACATACAGTACAAAAGCAAGATTTAACCTGTCATTGACATTTCAGCATTCGATATTTAACTTTAGCAAGTTGTTTAAAAAATTATTAAAAGTGTAGACGCTGAAAAAAATTTCAGATAAAATAAGGAAGTCACTTGAAGCTGACAGGGTTTATTCAAAGATAGAAAGGTGGACAGAAACAGTTTATTGATAGCGCCTGAACTACGGATCGAGCGAAAAAACGTAGTTGACGAGGAGGAGGTTAATCGAAGCTTTCGGCGGGTGCCTCCCGGTTGTTCCCTCCAACCGATAAGTTATGACCCAAAAACAAAGAGGCGACTCTTTGCACAATTGTTCATGACGAGAGGAAATTAATCACGAGAAAGGGGTAAACGAAAGACCCCTTTAATTTGTACGTTAGCAAAGCATAAGATTTCAAGATCGATAGGGAAACATGGCTTATCTCTATTTGATAATAGGGGGCACTTAAAGTCTGACTTATCCTATCATCGGCAACATTTTATCCTTTGGATTGTGCAAGTATAAAAAAGTTAACACTTTCACTTAAAGTGGATATTCAAAAAATGTGCGAAAGTGACTTTTTCTAAAGTCGGTTTTCTTTTGTTTGCCCCTTTCATCAAGGAGGAAGCAAACAAATGTGTGGAATTGTAGGTTATATTGGGGTAAATGATACCAAAGATGTTTTGTTAACAGGTTTAGAGAAATTAGAATACAGAGGCTACGACTCAGCAGGGATTGCCACTTTAAATCAAGAGGGGGTACACCTAGTTAAAGTCAATGGACGAATCGCTGAATTACGTGAAAAGATCGACCCGACCATTCGAGCAACAATCGGAATTGGTCATACCCGATGGGCAACACATGGCAAACCAAGTGTCAGTAATTCCCACCCCCATCAAAGTGTCAGTGGTCGTTTTACCTTAGTCCATAATGGTGTGATCGAAAACTATGATGAGATTCGGGAGCATTATTTAAACCATGTCACACTTAAAAGTGAGACGGATACTGAAATAATTGTTCAGTTAATTGAAGTCCTATTCGATCAAACACAAGATGTTCTAGCTGCTTTTAGCCAAGCAATGGAGTTGTTAACAGGCTCTTATGCGATTGCCTTATTAGATCAAGAAAATCCAGATCTTATTTATGTTGCAAAAAATAAAAGCCCACTACTCGTTGGTCTGGGTGAAAACTTTAATCTAGTAACAAGTGATGCAATCGCAACCCTTAAAGAAACAGATACGTATTTAGAAATTGAAGATCAGGAGATTGTCTTAGTTGAGCGTAACCAAGTCATGATTCAAACACTCAATGGCACGGTTGTTGAACGTGACCCTTACGTCGTAGAGATTGATGCTGGTGAGACGGAAAAAGGAACTTATGATCATTTCATGTTGAAGGAAATTGATCAACAACCCCTCATGATCCGGAAAATTATTCAAGAATACCAAGATCACACAGGGAAAATCAAACTTGATGATCATATTCGTGAAGCAATGGCTGAAGCCGATCGAATCTATATGATTGCTGCCGGTACCAGTTATCATGCCGGATTAATTGGTAAACAGATCATTGAAAAAATAGCTCACATTCCTGTTGAAGTTCATATTGCCAGTGAATTTTCTTATCAGATGCCACTACTTTCAGAGAAGCCATTCTTTATTTATATTTCTCAAAGTGGTGAAACAGCCGATAGTCGCGCTGTCCTTGTTCAGACAAAGGCACTCGGACATCCTGCCCTTACCCTAACAAATGTTTCAGGTTCAACCCTTTCTCGTGAAGCAGATTTTACTTTGTTATTGCATGCAGGACCTGAGATCGCCGTTGCATCAACCAAAGCTTACACAGCTCAGATCGCTGTTCTAGCTATTCTTTCCATTGATGTAGCAAACCAACTCGGGCTACCGCTAGACTTCGATCCTTTAAAAGAACTTGCGGTTGCCGCAAGTGTTATGGAATCATTAATTGATCAAAAAGACATGTTTAAGGGCATGGCAACAGATTTGTTCCAAACGACTAGAAACGCTTTCTTCATCGGACGCAACTTAGATTTCTCGGTTGCTCAGGAAGCTGCCTTAAAACTAAAAGAAATTTCCTATATTCAAGCTGAAGGCTTTGCTGGGGGCGAATTAAAACACGGAACCATTGCACTGATTGAGAAAGGTACACCCGTGATTGCTCTTTCAACCCAAGAAAACGTCAACCTATTAATTCGTGGAAACATCCAAGAGGTTCTTGCACGTGGGGCTAAAACTGCAATGATCAGTATGAGCGGATTGGAAAAAGAACATGATACCTTTGTGATCCCACAGGTTCATCCCTTGTTAACGCCATTAGTCAGCGTGGTGCCTATGCAGTTACTTGCTTACTATGCTGCCCTGCAAAGAGGCTGTGATGTTGATAAGCCACGTAACCTAGCCAAATCGGTTACTGTAGAGTAGTTTAAGGTGGGTTTTGATCTAAGTCCTTTCCTAGCTGTAAGGAATCAAGGGAAAACAACGCCAAAATACGATGTAATCAGATGATTTTCAATTATTATTCAACCGTTTTTACTATAATAAACTAAATAAAAAAATTCAGACTGAGTCCAATGTGATCCAGTCTGAATTTTTGTTTCATATTCACTCTTTTTTGAAAATGCAAAAAATAAATCGGAAAAACAAACTATAAAAGATACGATATTTGTTGGTATAGGCATCTTTTGTCCTTTAAAATATAATAATGTTTATCTGCATCATTATAGGTCTTCATCTACAGCTGCTTTCATTTCATCCTCAGAAATCATCCCAAGTTCATTCATTCGGAATAAAACAATATCTTGTCGTTGCTTTGCTTTTTCTGGGTATTTATTGGGCGAATAATACTCAGGTGCTTTCAACAAGCCAGCCAGCATTGCTGCCTCGCTCAAATTAATTGTATCTTTATTCGGGTTATCAGAACGTACGGTTTTGCCGAAATAAAAGTTTGATGCTTGTTCAATACCGAATGTTCCATGACCGAAGTAAATGCTGTTTAGATACATTCCAAGTAATTCCTCTTTTGAATATTCAAGCTCCATATTCAAAGCGATAACCATTTCTTTCAGCTTCCTGACGATCGTCTTATCCTGTGTTAAAAACAAGTTGCGGGATAATTGCATCGTAATGGTACTGCCACCCTCTGCGAAATCCCATGCTTTCACATTCTCCCACATCGCACGGGAAAAGCCGATCGGATCCACTCCGACATGTGACATATAACGATGGTCTTCAATAGCAATGAATGCTTCCCAAACATAATCTGGCATATCGTCAATCATTACATATTCCTGTGTGCTGTTAGTAGAATCAGGATATTGTAGGTTTTTAATCTCACTTTCATCAATCATTAACTGCCCCGTCGCAATAATTGCAGCAAATCCTGCAAGACTCAGGACAAGAATAATACAGATAAACTTTACCAAACGTCTTACTTTCCCGGCTTTACCTTTTCTTTTTGCCTGCTTTCGTTTTTGGATTCTTGAACGCGGTCTATGATAAGCTGTGTCACTCACAAGTGCACACCTCCTAGACCCCTACCATATACAAATACCCAAACCCCACGACAATGGTAACTAATATAAACATATATAGTAAAAATGCTTTAGTAATTAATTTCATAATAGAATCTCCCTTGTTATTCATTCTTAACTATTTTTAAGTATAATAAGAATATTTCAGTGCTCCCATCGATTTTCCTTTCGTGACTCTTACATTCTTGTAAGGAAACACGCTAACAGCAAAAAAAGAGACCCACTTTTACTATCTATAAGAAAACCGATCGAAAAAGGTATTATAGGACATGTTTAATTAGCCGATTGAAACTATCTAGCTACAATCGTTAAAGAGCTATATTTGAAGTGGTAATGTAAAGTTGTGTATAGAGAGTCATGATGAAATAGGGATTGAATAATATTAGGGTTGGAATAAAACTCAGTAAATATAAAATAAAACGTGGGGATTACACTGAAAAAAGTGTGGGTCCTACGCCTTTTATGTTTTGGTCAACAAAAAGGGCACCTTCTGGTAAAATAAGAGTGATGAAACAATCACTTCCCGAGGTGCCCTTAAATTTAAACATTATCCCATGAAGCCAGTGATTTTACCGTTAACGTTTAGAAGAAACAGTACTGATGCAGGATTCCTAAAACCTTCTATGACACGCACTTTAAGAATCACTTCTATTTATGGATCTGAATTAACCCGTCATCTTGTTGGTCTACATAATGATGACCTTGACCGGGTGCTTATTTTGTACCAAAGATTATTTTAAAATGTAATTTATTGCTTTTAGTTCCGCGATCGAAACAAATTCTTGAATAAATGTGAGGTTGAAATAAATGGCAACTTATCAAGTCATTGATTTAGAAAGTTTTCCAAGAAGAAATTATTATGAGTACTTTATGGCGACAGACACAACATTTGAAACGACAGTAAAAATTGATGTTACTCGAGCAGTTAAAAAATGCAAAAATGAATCTATCAGTTTTTATGCTTACTCCATTTTTAATTTGACTAAATCAGTTAACAAGATTCCGAATTTGAGATATGCCCACATGGATAAACAATTAGTAGAATGGCAAGAGTTAGTGCCAACATTTACGACTTTTAACTCAGAAACAGAGTTATTTTATAGTTTATGGTTGGAAGACTTAACAGACTATAAATCATTTGACCGTGAGTACAAAAAGCTAATAAAAAACTATGCAAACACAACGGATATTGCACCAATGGGTATTGTTCCACCCAACGTGGTCAATATTTCATCAATTCCTTGGATGCATTTTGAACATTTTTCATCTCATCCAGGAGCGATCAAAAATAATTTAACACCCATGATTACCAGTGGAAAGTATGAAAAAGTTGGTTCACAGCTACTAATGCCAGTGAATATTAAGGTGCATCATGCCACAGTAGATGCCTATCATGTATCCCTTTTTTTCGACATACTGCAACAGGAAATAAACCGTTAACTTATAGGAGAAATCGTGTTGTCGGTCAAGCAAAGTGTATGTGTGCTCACACTAATCATTTTTAAAGCTATTTCTAAAAAATAGCAATTTAAAATACTTATTTTCCTTAGCATGATGCCTGTATGGCAGGATTCCATAACGACTCTCAACAGCTGATCACGATTATTGAAGGTCGCAGTTATCCAATGATCATACCAACATATATGAGAAACTTATTCTGAAAAATTAATTATTCAAATGCAAAATAATGAAAAATTGGTCATCATTGCTTAGACAAAGGGATTAGGTTTATTTCACAGTATATTGAAAAAAAGGAGAAAAAATAATGGTGGATTTCTCAATTGCTTCAAGCGAGGAAATAAAGTATATTGACAACAAATTAGATGAATTCAATAAAAAGAAACTCCCTCTAAGTCAAGAGGAAGAATATATTGTATTTAAACATGTAGCTAAAGTCGATGATCAAGTAGTTGGTGGGATATTTGGATATTCTTCTTATTATAGAATTGGCTATATTGAAACACTATGGGTTGATGAACGTTATAGAAATAAGGGTATTGGCAGTGACCTATTAAATTTAATCGAAACTGACTTAAAAAATTTCGGGTGTAAAACCATCCATCTCGAAACATTTGATTTTCAAGGACCTGACTTTTATATTAAGATGGGCTATGAGGAGTTTGGAAAATTATTTTATTCAAACGTCAATTTATATGAAATTTTTTTAAAAAAGGATTTCGCTTGAAGTTTGTCTATCATCACTAAAATGTACCAGAAATGATAACATTCTAATACCCATGCCAGATTATTCACCCGTAAATACCAAGCTATTAACTTCTATATACTTAATGATCATGGACAGATTGCATGCCATTATATAGTGATTATTTTTATGTTAGCTCTTCTTTTTTTGCATTCAAAAATAAGAGTAAAATAAGAACATATTATATGAGGAGATGTGTAGATGAATATTAATTATCGATTTTGGAATCTTGTCGTTGTTGTTCATAAAGAGCATATTTTACTTCTTCAGCGAAATAAAGGAGACTTTTTTGGTTTAGTTCCTCCTGGAGGGAAAGTGGATTTTCCAGAAACCTTTATCGATTCTGCTAAACGAGAAGTATTTGAAGAGACAGGTCTAACCTTAAATAATATTCAACTCGAAGGTCTTTCAGGATATATCAACGAAAAAAAAGGCGAACAGTTTATCTATGTCGATTATTATTCTGATGCCTTCACGGGTGAGCTAAAGAATAGTTCAGAAGGGAATTGTGCTTGGTATCCACTATCTAAGTTTGACTTATTGGATATACACCCAGATATTAAGACACGGATCAAACAAATACTTGAAAACAAATCCTATGAGTATCAAATTTTATTTGATGAAGACACGCATTCAGCCGCAGATAGAATATTATATAGCAACAATAAAATAAGATAAAAAACATGTTGCTTAGTCTGACTATACATAAGAAATGTTTTAGCTTCTTTTTCAAAAATCAAGCGTGATATTGATTGATCATACTTAATTGAATATTAGTGCTTAGAGCAGTAGATTAAATACCTTTCCTCTGCTCTCTTTTAGTCGAGGAATATAATAGATCACTAGACGGCAAATCAATTTTAAGATAATATATAACTAACTAGTTAGTTATATATTATCTTAATCAAAAGGGAGAATACAATGTCTAAACGTAAAGGAGAAATCAGTAAAGAAAAACTACTTACCTCTGCTGAATACTTGTTTGCTGTTCATGGTTACCATGGAACAACCGTTAGTCAAATTGTCAGTCAAGCTGGTCTGACACAAGCATCATTCTACTTGTATTTTAAAAGTAAAGCAGACATACTCGATGAAATATTTCTTAACTTTGAGAAACAATTAGCTCATTTTGTAGAGACAGGACAGCAAGTTAGTCAGGAGAGTTTTTCTGAAGTGGAAAAACAATTAATCCAAACTTACATCGGTTTGTTTCAATTGCTCGGAGCCAATAAAAATGTGACTAAAATTGTTTTTAATGAAGGTGCACAAGGTGAGAAGTTACGAAGGAAAATCGTTAACCAGATTCAGGCTAATATGAATCAAAATCAATCGCTTGGCATTTTAAAACCTGAAATTAACACAGAAGTATTTGCCGAATTATTAGTGGCATCTATTGAACGAATTGTTTTTCGCTACGGGATGGATGAAGATTATTCACCAGAACATTTAGGCCATTCCCTAGGTGGTATCCTCTTCCATGGTGTATTAAATAAAAATTAATAGGCTAATTATATTTTCTTCGAGGTGAATAATGACTAAAATAATATCGCGTGAAAGATTTGTACAGATAAAGTTTTTGCTTCATATTATAATCGCTGCTATCGGGATTGTTAGTATCCCATTACATATCATTTTTTCTCCTGACCCTAGTGTGTCTATTACAAAATTCACCATCCATTCCAATATTATTGTGACCATTATATTTATCATTAGCGCATCTGCTCATGTGCTAAAGAAACCAGAAAGTTACAAATTAGACTTATGTAAAATTGCAGCACTTATCTATATGATCGTCGTATTATCCATTTACCATTTCATCCTTTCCAGCGGTGGAGAATATAGTGGAACACGGATTATAACGAACTTTACTTTACACTACCTAACACCCATTCTTGTTGGATTGAACTGGCTTATTTTTGAAGAGAAAAAACGGTATCGTTACAAGTCCATTCTATTTTGGTTACTTTTCCCTGTTCTTTATGGTGTCATATCATTACTAAGAGGGCTATATGATGGCTTCTATCCTTATTTCTTTCTAAATCCTAATGATAATTTCCCTGCCGGAATTGGCAGTTATGCCAATGTAGCTTTTGTTATTGTTGGTTTAACTTTTGTATATTGCTTACTGGGTACTCTACTGATCTTAATAAACAGAGTTCTGCTTAGGTGGAAAAGCTGAAATAAAGAATAAGTGATTTTCTTTGAAGATAAACAATCATCAAAATAATTTAAACTTGGGAACTGGCGTTTTGTTACCAAGATATTAACGATTTAAAAAGGAGCTGTTGTACACAAATTGTATAACAGCTTTTTTGCGATCAGAAAATGTATTTTCCCAATTAAAGTAATCATAATAGTCGTTCTACCAGTAACGTTTGAATATATTCGCGTAAATCATGTGGATTGGGTTTTGAAATGAACATGTAAAGGACATTTCATTGATGTAAGATACTTAAAATGGTTCTTCTCTTACCTAGACGTTCCATTTCAGCGATGAGAGAAGCTCAAAAAGGCTCTTCTCCCCACCCAGAGGGGACATTTCAATGATGAGACCAGCTTAAAATGGCTCTACTCCCACCTAGATAGTCCATTTCAATAATGTGAAAAGCTCAAAATGACCCTTCTCCCACTCAGGGGGTCATTCTAATGATGAGATCAGTTTAAAATGGTTCTTCTCCCATCCTGATGGGATATTTCAACGATATGAGATGCCTAAAAAGGCTCTTCTCCTCCCAATACGTGACGGGCTTACTTTTATGTAAGTTGATGTTTAAGTCTTTTTTAGTAAGAGAGACTTTAAAACTATCTTCAACTGAAGAACGCAAGAACAGAATAAAACTTGCGCTACTTTTCCCTTCATTTGATTATTGTAAAGTGACACAGGGTAAATATTAATTAAAGTCAGCAAATAGGAGTGTTACTCAATGAAAAAGCGATGGAAAAATGGCTTTGGTTATGCCTTTACTGGCTCTGTGTCCATGTTTATAGTAAGTTTAATACTTGGAAGCGAACCTTATTGGATTGGAATTATTGGTTTTTTTCTAGGTGGATTAACATTTGGGATTTTGATTCGACCCTATCTAGACAAAAAATATCAAGAAAAGAACAAAAATTCATAGAGTGTTAGATCGTTTGAATCTGAGAAAAAAAATTTATAGTAGTGATTTGAAAAAAGGAGATTCCAGCCGTTTAGATTTAAAATACAAATAGTTTTTGATAAAACTAAAAAATGATAATTATAAGACCCAACCCTATTTTTTTCTTTCAAAAAACCTCACCCCTCTCCTATTCTATTATTTATTCGGTATTTCCAAATATAAAACGAAACTTCAATCAGTGGGAGTTGGGTCTACAAGATGTAGGTCATGTAGATGTTTCCGGTGAGACGAGTAACCGCAGCCCCATCGAAACCCGTTGTTGCCCCGAGTTTTACGGACGATTATCTGTGATAAAAATAGCCCCAATTAAGGAGTACCCTATAGTCACCCATCTTCTTTTCTAAATGACACAACTGCTCATACCCTCATTTCTCTTACTAATTATTCAGACAGTATTTTCTGCTTTTCATACCCAAAACCTTGCATGTTATACCACTCCTTCTCATCGCCCCTCATTTCTTTGCCATAATATAAAACGAAACTTCAATCAGTGGGAGTTGGGCCTACAGGATGTAGGTCATGCAGATGTTGTCACAGGAGGTGACGGTTTTAATCTGCGTTCCTTAATACCCACTGATTGTTAAGGAACACAAGCTAACGTCTTCGCGTCCTGGGACTCAGAATAAGAAAACCACTTATTCTTGCGGTGTAAAGCTCCGTAGTTTTCCTTAGTGCGGTTACTCGTCCCACCGTAGTGATTTGTTAGTTGAGTGAATCAGGACATTAGCTCACCTGTATCTCCCGCCTAAACAGATTTGCTTCCTCTCTATTTTGAGGCGAGAGTTTTACGGACGGTTATCTGTGATAAATGAAAGGAGATGTTGACAATGCTGACGATTGATCATGTCACAAAATATTATAATAAAACAGAGGCTTTAACAGATGTTTCCCTTACTATTCCTCAAGGCAGCTGTTATGGTCTAGTGGGTCCTAATGGAGCGGGAAAGTCGACATTGATTAAAATGATTATAACAATTATTCGCGACTATAAAGGAGAAATTAAATTTAATAAAGAAAAAATCTCCAACCAGGCAAAGCAAAAATTAGGCTATGTTCCACAAGATATTACTTTGGAAGAGGAGGTATCAGCACTTAATAATTTATATCTATTCGGTAAATTATACGGCTTAAAAGGAAGTCAATTGGCTCAACGGACAAAGGAAGTTTTGACACTGATTGGTCTTCACGAAAGAAGGAAGGATAATGTATCCACCTTTTCTGGCGGAATGAAACGCAGGTTAAATATTGGCTGTGCATTGATGCATAATCCAGACCTTATTATCATGGATGAGCCAACTGTTGGTATTGATCCTCAATCCCGGAAATATATCTTTCAAATGATTGAAGAGCTAAAAGCAGCTGAAAAAACAATCATTTATGCTAGTCATTATATGGAAGAGGTTGAAAAACTTTGCGATTATGTTGCCTTTCTTGATCGAGGAAAAATGATCGAAAAGGGTGAGATAAATGATTTACTTCAGCAATATGCGATTCCTTCCATTTATATCAAAGCAAGTAACATCACTCAAGAAAGTCTTGAACAATATGGGACGGTATCATTAAAGAGGGATGCCTATTTAATCTATACAGAAAAACCACTACAGGTCATGGAAGATATAATTGTTCACTGCAGAAATAATCGCCTAGATGTAGAGCGACTGGAACTTGTCCATCCGCGATTAGAAGATGTATTTTTTAAACTAACTGGAAATAGTTTGAGAGACTAATTTTGGAGGTGTTCATATGAATGCGATCATGATTGTAGAATTAAAAAAACATCTCAAAGATAGAGGGCTTGTTTTTTGGATGTTGATTCTGCCGATTCTATTTACGGTTTTATTTATTTCCATATTTACAGCAGGCGTGGATGACGCAACACGTCAGGAAGTCATTCAATCCATTGTTCCAGGATATGTCGTCATGTTCGTCTTTTTTATCATGATTTCAATGGTGCAAGTATTTATTAAAGATAGAGACAAAGGAATGACAACGAGAATGGCGAGTACGCCCCTTAAAAGTTACTCCTATTTACTCGGCAAGTGGCTTCCCTTTATATATATTGTGCTTATCCAGATTATTGTGTTATTTTTATTTGGAAGACTCGTTTATGATATTTCATTAGGTGAGCCAATTACTCTGTTGATCTTGTCATTGTCCATCACATTTACAGTTACAGCAATTGGATTGGCAATGGCGCTTACAGTTAGTACTGAAAATATGGGAATCGCTATCACACAGATCATTGCTCTAGGCGGGGCGATGTTAAGTGGATTATGGGTTCCATTGGAAATGATGCCGGACTTTATGCAAACCATCGGTCGTCTGCTCCCCCAATACTGGGCACATCAATCCTTTCAAGATGCTATGGCAGGCACCACTCAAGTTCCAGAGCTGCTCCAAACGCTGGCGATATTATTTGCGGTCGGTTTCGTTGCCTTTATTATCGCTATCATTCGCTACCCATATTTTCTGAAACGTGCAGTAAGCTAGCAACAGGTGTGGAACGCACTTGGAGGGATAAAGATGAAAATAAACATCGATATTGATGATCGTCATGAAAAAACGCAAATCACAATTGAAGCAAAAGAATGGTCGCAAGAATTAGAGGAAATTGTCAATGCAATTAAAAAGCAAAAACAACATCGTCTATTTGGCATTGACGAAGATCAAACCATACTGCTAGAACCAAAAGAGATTGACTTTATTCATGCGGAAAAAAGAAAAATATATGCTGTATCCAAAGATTGGCGTTTTGAAGTGAGAATGAAACTATATGAGGTGGAGGAATTCTTAACTCCCCATGGTTTTATGCGTTTTTCAAAGTCAGTTATCGGAAATATTCATCGGATTGAAAAATTTGAAGCATCTTTTAATGGAAATCTATGTGTTTATTTTCAATCAGGCAATAAAGAGTATATTACTCGAAAGTACGTCACTGCAATTAAAGACCAATTGATTCAGGGAGGGCAGTAAAATGATATTTGAAATTTTAAAGCGTTCTATGCTGGGCATAGCCTTCGGAGGTATATTTACATTTATTGCTCTAACCATCATGAAATTTACTGGATTTGAAGCAACTGTTTCAGAAATATGGATGCATATGGCAGCTAGCTTTTTAATAGGTATCTATTTTGGCATATCCTCTCTTATTTTTGGAGATAGCGATAGTCATATCATTAAAAAATCAATAACCCACTTCCTCCTCACTTATATTGTTTGGCTAGTTATCGCTGGTACAGTCGGCTGGATATCGTTTAACGGCTGGGTTATTTTATGGAGCAGTTTAGCTTTCATCCTGTTATACGTATTAAACTGGCTCGGTTGGTTCCTTTACTTCAAAAAGGTTGAAACGACTTTAAATAAGCATTTGCAAAAAAATAAATAGCTTGTTTTGCATAATCAACCATTATTTCAAAATTATACTTAAATCTGTATAATTATAAGAGGTAGGTCATGTAGCTGTTTCCGATGGGGTGAGTAATCGCAAATCACTTCGGGCGAATGAATAATCACAGATCACCACGTCCCCAAGCTCAGGTCGTGGTGATTTTAGTCTGCGTACCTCATTGCCCACTGATTAATGATAAGGTTTTTATTCATAAGTTTTACCTAATAGGATATCCTTAAATACGCCTCTTCATTAAAGGGGAGCTACTTTTCATCCACTAGGCCATAACATGTATTTTTCTTGAACTACCCCCACTTATCGACCATGGAGTCTGATTGAAGTGGGGGTAGTTCAAGAATATCCTGTTGAGTGAAATAAGGACGATCAATGATTAGTGGGGGATTCTCTACGGACAATTGTCCCTCCTTTACATTTGATTTCATATATAGTAAAATATATTTTAGTAAATTAATTTTTATCAAAATACCTTATTTGAAAGGAGTTTCAAAATGGGCTTATTAGATATTTATTTACAGAAAAACGGGAAGAAACGTTACGATGTATTTAAAGAAACTGGATTAAGTCAACAAATGTTATCTAGTGTGAATAAAAAAAATGCTGATCGTTATTCAGTCAAAATCATTCAAGCTATAGCTAAAACAGTGAATAAAGACGCGGGAAACGTGCTTAATGAGTTATTGCAATTGGAAGAAAATGCCTACTTCGAGGTTCGTAACCCGGAAGATTTATTGTTAGCCTTTAAAAATAAAGAATCCAACATTTTAATTAAAGGGAAATACACAAAGGAATTAGAAGAATTAACAAAATCACAACTCTCTGAGACAGAGACCCTAGGTATGGAATTAGGCTCCGCAGGTACAATCACCATTCTAGCTGAAGCAATTTACCAATTTATAAATCTATTTAGTAAGAAGGCTGACGAACAAAAGAAAATTGA
The DNA here is from genome assembly GCF_052055485.1 of Amphibacillus sp. Q70. Taxonomy (GTDB): domain Bacteria; phylum Bacillota; class Bacilli; order Bacillales; family Amphibacillaceae; genus Amphibacillus. Next base: position 661,406 of record NZ_CP197171.1, read on the forward strand.
GAGCCAAATACGTAAGTACAGAATTAAAAAAAATAGTAAAGGGGAATTTGTGCTTTACTTACGTCAATTAGATTATTAATTGCTAAAGAAAAGTGAATGAAGCCTATAAGCCCCCCCTAATAAAGGCTTGAGGCAACCTCAATTATGACAACTCAACTTTTGTTGATCGTATTACTAAAATGACGCCTGACATATTTAACATTCACAAGTAATGCAAATGGGAATGGCTCAGTCATGAATTTGTGATTATGTATTCCTCTTTTATTTTTTGCAACACTGTAATAGGAAACTCCAAAAAGCTAAAAAAGATATAATTCTTCAATATTTTAGAAGAATTATATCTTTTCTTTAATCAATCTGAATAGCTTATTCCAATCAGCTCAACATGACATCCCCAGAACTTGTCTTCACGTTAATTGGGTTCGCCCCGTCGCCAATCACACCGGAGTATTCATTCTCGGTATGACGATGCACCTCGATTGGATAGTTAACTGAAAAATCACCTGAGTTCGTTTTAGCATCAAAGATTGCACTCACATCTTTACTGCATGAAATATTTACATCACCACTACTTGTGCTTAGATCAAGATTAAAGCGATCCATTGGCTGAAGCTTTATATCGCCGGAAGTTGTCTTTCCTTTTAGTTCACCAGAAAAGCCTTGTACCTCCAAGTCACCAGAAGTTGAACGCACTGATACATTTGTTGTTATAAAATGTTTCGCTATAATTTCACCTGACGTTGTATTTAGTTTGGCATGGTTAACAACACTATTTTCTAAATGAATATCTCCTGAGGTTGCTTTTAGTTCAAGCTGTTCACCTTGTTGATTGATCAATATGATTTCTCCTGAACTTGCCTCTCCTGTTATATCCCCATAAATCGTTCTTAATTTCACATCACCGGAGGATGTTTCGAAGCAGAGTTGGTCTATTTTATTATTTTCTGCAGTAATATCTCCCGAGGTCGCTATGAAACAAGCTTTATTTGCTTGTATTTCCGTAATATCCAAATCACCAGAGCTCGATTTTATATCAATTGTATTGACAATCAAATTCGCAATAGAAATGTCACCTGAACCTGACTGGAGGTTCCATTTTTCTACAACAGCTGGCGGTACTGAGATTTGAAGCTTACATGATGCTTGAAAAAGTGAAAAAAAGCGTCGCTCAAATGACTTTTCAACCATTATTTCTAACATTTCCCCTGAATGGTTTATCGTTAATTCAGGTCCCCTTTCATAAGTCTCCAGTACAACATCAATAACTGGATCATCATGTATCATAATACAAATATCCGTATTGGAAGTTAGCACATCTAATTGTTTCACCCTTGCTACATCAATGGTTTCTCTTTGTTCAATTTTCTGATTGCTTCGCGACTGATCTGATTTTCGTGAAAAAGGATCTGACATCTTTTACTTCCTCCCTATCATCTATTACTATTTTTTCCGGTTCAACTACTACTATTTTACCGCAAAAAGTAGGGAATAGTAACCTACCTTAGATTGAATGGTTTTCAGACTTAAGAAGGATAAAGAATATTTACATTAAAAATCGCTCCGCCTCAGAAAATATTTGAGCCCTTATATAAAACGAAACTTCAATCAGTGGGAGTTTTCGCTCTTCTCCCACTGAATGTTTAGTTGAGTGATTCAGGACATTAGCGTCCGTTATCTCCCGCCTAAATAAAATTACTTCTTTCTTCTATTTTGAGGCGGGAGTTTTACGGACGGTTATCTGTGATAAATTGGATAATTTTTCGGTATTTTCTTATTAAGATATGCCATTTTTCCACTTTAAGTGTAGTTTATTTCTTACGGTGAAAAATGTGCAAAATATAGAAAACCATATAACACTGGACTCATCCCACTTTACCACGGACAAAGACAAGCAAATTACGACTTATAAATGATCTTTGATACAACGATTAATCTAGTTAAGTGAAAGAACAAAGATAGTTCCAGTAAAACGGAATAATGATTTAAGTATATTTTCGAGAAGGAAAATGTTAAGAAAGAGAACAAAAAAATGAGCGGATACTTTTAAATGAGTGATCCATTTCAAATTCATGTTCGGCTGAAGATTATGCTTATTAGAAACGACATCTAACTGCAAAACTTAATATTTTGATATGTATAGACGCATAAAAAGATAAACGTCCTCCATATCGTCTGTCATTTCAAAGCCTACGTTCCTCCATAACCTTTGTGCGACTATATTTTCCGGTTCAACGGGTAAAGAAATTTTACTTGCGTTGCACTCTTTGCATAAATATTCAACACAAAGCCTAGCTGCCGCCGTTCCATAGCCTCTTTTTTGAAATCGGCTATCTATCATGAAATTTATTATTTGATGGCTCTCTTCACCAACATACATTAATACATAGCCCACCATCACATCTTCGGCATAAATTGCAAACGGGCGCGAATCATCATAATACACCCAAGCCTCAGCCAAAGACCACGCGACAGGATCTACGAAGTCTGCATTAGCAACAGAAGTTCTCAAATTCAAACACTCTTCATAATTATCTTCGTTAATCGTTCTTAATTCTACCAAAGGAATCCCCCTTTCTTAAATATAGCCAAGGTTTTTTAATATTAATAATATTCACCCTTAATACATTGTCATTAATTCCCATCGTACGACAAATCATTAACATCATGAATACTTAAGTAAAATAGCATATTTGCTACGAGCAAAAGTCTATAGTAATTATACATGATAACCTTTCCAAAACAGATATTGATCTATTAGGTAAATTAAATTATAATAAATTTAACCTGATAGGTCAATTGAAAATAAAGGTGATATAATGCTTTCAAAACTTAAGAATCTGGAATCTAGAAGAAAAGATCCTATTTTAAATGCAGCATTAAAGGAATTTGCAATGAAGGGATTTGACAATGCCTCAACAAATGTAATTGCAAAAGAAGCTGGAATTTCAAAAGGATTAATGTTCCACTATGTAAATAGCAAAAAAGATCTATTTCTATTCCTTTATGATTACTGTACGAAGATGATTGAAGAAGAATATCTTGGTTTAATCAACTTTGACGAACAGGATATTTTTGAAAAACTCCGACAATCTTATCTACTTCAGCTTGAGTTGATCCAAAAGTATCCTTGGATTTTCGAATTTATTAATCTCTCTTCTGCGACAAAATCTGATGAAGTGAATAGAGAACTAGAAAAAAGAACAAATGAAAAGCTATCCTCATGCCATGAAACAATGTTTGATCATGTTGATGAATCTAAATTCAGAACAGAATTGAATGTCGAAAAAGCTAAACAGCTTATTTTTTGGGCGAATATTGGTTTTACCGATCAAATACTTGAGGAAATGAGACATACAGAAACTTCTGAATTAGATTATGATCATATTCTTGCAGAACTTGATGGATACCTTGATGAACTAAGAAAAGTTTTTTATCAATAATTTGGTTTTATCCTGGTGTAACCCTGGCGATGGGCTACCCATTTTCAACTTATCGTTTTACGAGAGTAATGAAGTCCCCAACGTCGTATTGATCATTTAGAATCTGCTAGACATGAACATGTTTTTTTAAAAAAACGAAAAACTTCAAAATCCATTAATTCATTTGAACTCAAATAACTAGAAAATGTGGGGATGATATGGATCGTCAATCGTTAATCAAAAAATTTGATAAACAAGCCAAAAAATATGATAAGCGGCGACAAAATGGTCACGGGAATCAATTTCGTCAACGAATTTTCCGGGAAGCAAAGGGAAAGGTTTTGGAAGTCGCTATTGGCTCAGGCCTTAACTTTCCTTTTTACAACAGCAATGTTGAATTGACAGGACTAGATTTTAGTCATGAAATGTTGCAAAAAGCACAGCTTGCAGCAAACGAGTACCCCTTTCAAACGACACTCATTCAAAAAGATGTTGAAACAGTTGAATTTAGCGACAATAGTTTTGACACAATTATATCTTCAGCTAGTTTATGTGCCTATCAAGATCCCATCGATGTCCTAAACAAGTTTCAAAAATGGTGTAAGCCTGAAGGGAAAATACTGATGCTAGAGCATGGTATGAGTACAAATAAATTCTTGTCAGGGTTACAAAAAGCCTTGAATCCATTGGTCTTTAGAGTTGTAGGCTGCCATCAAGATAGAGATATGAATGAGATTGTAGAAAAGTCTGAGCTAAAGCTTATTAAGGTAGAACGCTACTTGGCGGGTTATTTGTATTTGATATGGGCTAAACCATGTTGATTATTGCAATTAGTTAGAGAAACTCACTTTCACTCGGCTTCGACATTTCCACACGACATGGAAATCTTAGTCGAAGCTCCTTAGTCTTACTTATAATTAGGACTTTAAAATTTCTGCCTTGTCGAATGAATTTCTTTATTAAAATGTTAAATAAAAAGGTGGGTGAATTATATATGTCAGAAAAAATAACAGGCCCTAACCCAAATAAAATATACCCGATTGATGGAAATAGCCATGTTCAATTTATTAAACCATCATTAACAAAGCCAAATATTAGGATTGGCGAATATACCTATTATGACAGCAAGAACGGAGAGCTTTTTGAGGATCAGGTTTTATATCATTATGAAATAATTGGAGATCAATTGATCATCGGGAAATTTTGTTCAATTGGTCCTGGTGTCACTTTTATCATGAATGGGGCTAATCATCGCATGGATGGTTCTACTTATCCATTTAATATCTTTGGCAAAGGGTGGGAAAAGCATACTCCTACATTAGATATGCTCCCCATCAAAGGAGATACTGTCATTGGCAATGATGTATGGATTGGGATGGATGCTACCATCATGCCCGGTGTAAAGATCGGGGATGGTGCGATTATTGGGGCTAAATCTGTTGTCACAAAAGATGTTGAACCATACACAATAGTCGGTGGTAATCCTGCTAAGCAAATAAAAAAGCGGTTTGCTGAGTCGAAAATAAAAGAATTATTACAGATCAAATGGTGGTATTTTGAAAACCAGCTGATTAACGATAATATCGATGCCATTCTTAGCTTAGATATTGAAGTGTTACAGAAGATTTCGAAGGGCTAAGATTAAATAACTTTAGTATCACTTACATGAATGTCTCCCTTTTTATAAAAATTGAACAGCACTTCACAAAAATCCGTTTTGATCAATTTTTTCAAAATGGTTTTTTTAATCTCTCATACAATACTTGTCAGTAAGATAACTTTGATCAAAATCATTTCAGGACAACAATTGACGATATGACAAACAATTAAAAATAAATATTCGTTTGAAAATCCACGTCATTTCGTTTATAATAGTGAATGAATATAATTTATATTCATTCACTATTATAAATTATTGCTGAGCATTTGGTCAAACCAGTCAGATCATCACCAGATCCATACTATTGCTGCTTTACAGTAGAAGGGATGATTGTATTGTTGTCTGGAAGGCTTGTCAATAGTTTGTAGCCATTAACATCGCTTATATTAAGTGTGTACTTTTTCACCGAATAGTGAATGAATTAAATAATTAATCATTCATATTTTTTATTTGGGAGGTACTATTGGAATGAATAAAAAAAGTAAAACCCTTTTAGTAATTATAGTGTTGATCATTTTGCTATCGATTAGTGGGTACTTTCTTTTGTTACCAAAATCTAATCATGATCGCGACGAAACATCAGATATGTTTTCCGAGATCGATAACTATTTGATCACTGAAATGAAGGCTCAAAAAATTCCTGGTTTATCTGTGGGAATTGTAAAAGATGATCAAATTGTTTATTTAAAAGGTTACGGCCATAGTGATCCATCTGGGCAACCTGTGACGCCAGACACGCCTTTTGGCATTGGTTCGATCAGCAAACCATTTACTAGTATTGCGATATTACAACTAGTGGAAGATAACAAAATCGACTTAGATACTGCTGTAAAAAAATATCTTCCAACCTTTCAGGTGATTGGACATGATGAATCTGAAGATGCTTCATCTGCAATGACTGTTCGCCATTTACTAACACAAACGAGCGGCTTCTCTCAATCATCTGCTTACAAAACAATGTTCATGACCAATAATGACGCAGATGCCTTAAAGAAAAGTGCAAGTGTTTTTACTGAAGGTGAAGAAAAGCTCAATCGGCCTGTTGGTGAGTCCTATGAATACTCAAACGTGAACACCATTATACTTGGGAGAATCATAGAAAAGGTTTCCAGTCAATCCTATAATGAATATATGGAAGAGAACATTTTCTCTCAGTTAGCAATGGATAATAGTTTTGTCCTCAGGGGTGAAGCACTCGAACAAGGTTTAGCTACCCCACACAATCGATGGTTTGGTTGGAATCTACCCTATCATGGTCCGTATGTATACAATCGTGGCGAAGCTCCAGCCGGTTTTATCATGTCCAGCGCCAAAGATATGAGTCAGTTTCTTCTGTCACAATTAAACAGCAGAGCATTAGAAGATGAGCCCCTCCTTACAAAAGAATCCATTGATTTAATGCAAAATATAACAGATGCACCCCCTATTGGCTGGTTTGTAGATGACATCCATGGGATACAAGTTATCGGACATGCAGGTGGCTCTGTTGGCTATCAAGCACATACTTGGTTTTCTCCTGATGAACAACTTGGGGTTATTGTGCTCACAAACGCATTGGGAGTCATTGATTCATCTTTTCCAAATACAGAGATCACAACTGCTACCCATATTGCTTCAGGTATATTTAGTTTAATGACCAACCAGCCTATACCCGATCAAGGCTTGACTATCAGTCAGAAATATGGATTGATGAACACAATCCTTTTATTGCTCAGTGTATGTCTTGTTCTATCCATTTGGCGAATGTTCAAACGACGCCTCCATATATGGCAACAAAAAGACTTCAGCCGGACAAAACTAACATGGAAAATTGTGTTTATTTCCAGCCTTCATTTTATTTGGCCTGCTGGTATCCTTTGGATGACGTGGACGACTCAAATCCCTTTATGGCATGTTTTCACCATTTATCAACCCGATTTAATCCTGTGGCTAAAAATAATGGCTATTCTTGTGGTTATTAAAGGCTTGATTGAGATTGGGTTTTTGTTAAGTGTTTTTATTATTAGAAAAAACCGTTTTCGTTAGTCTTTACTCTAGTTTAATAATGACAAAATGTTCTCAATTACCGAGAAAAAGTGTGAATTAAAAAAGCTATCTAAAAAACAGCGGTAAGATACGTTGTCCAAGGAACAAAACGACGCAATTATCGTTGTTTGAACTGATGCTAATCAAGCAGGATAATTGGAAAATTACAGAGGATAAGTGTTCAAAATAACTATTTTGAACATACTTGCAAATATAGGTTAACGATGTTAACCTATATTTAGGAGGAATAATTATGAAAGATAAGAGAATGAATGATACGAAAGAAAAAATTATTGAAATTGTTGTAGAAGAAATTAAAGAAAATGGCTATTTAACAATTTCCATGAGAAAAATTGCAAAGAAATACAATATTACAGGAACAGCATTATATAGACATTTTCACAATAAGGACGAATTACTTCAACATGCGCTTGTTCAAGTTTCACAGGATATTTACTTGAAATATCAAGTAGAAATTGAAGAATTATCAGAAGAGAAACCAACTGTTAAGCAAAAACTCACTCGTCTCGGAGAGGTACTTTTAAATCAATCAGTAAAAGATACAAATCTAATGGATTTTTTATTTTTTAGTGATTATGCTCGCAGCAGCTATAAAGAACAACATAATACACCATTTGTATTCTTAGAAGAATATAAAAATCTAATCCATCAAGCTAAAGAGGAATTTAATCCACATATAGATGAAGGTACATTATTTATTGAATTATGGGCATTTATTCAAGGATATACATTACTAGTGCTAAACGGAGTAGCTATTTATGATTATAAGTTATTAGAGCAAGCCTTAAATAAGTTCATTAAGACAGATAAGGAGGAGATAGACATATGAAACAAACACTAATTATTTATGCACACCCATATAAAGGAAGCTTTAATCATGCCATTTTAATAAATGTAATAAATATACTGGAAAATAAAAATAAGTCATATGAAATCATTGATCTGTATGTTGATGATTTTGACCCACGTTATACAGCGGAAGAACTTGCATTATTTTCTCAAGGTAAAACACTTGATCCCTTGGTTGTTCAATATCAAGAAAAACTAAATGAAGCAAGTTCAATTATTTTAATTAGTCCAATCTGGTGGAATGACATTCCTGCAATTCTCAAGGGGTTTTTCGATAAGGTGATGAAGCAAACATTCGCTTATCAAAGCAAGCCTACCGGGATAAAAGGACTATTGACATCTATTCATTCAGCTACAGTTATCACAACCTCGACTTCACCTACTTGGTATCTACGTTTCATCAGTGGTAATTTTATTAAAAAGGTATTCTTAAATGGGACAATTAAGCAAATCGGTATCAAAAGACGTAATTGGATTAATTTTGGTGGAATCACAACTAGTACAAAAGAAAAACGTGAACTATTTTTAAAATCACTTGAAAGGAAATTACAGATATGAGTGGTTTGACATAAAACAAAACTTCAATCAGTGGGAGTTTTTCGGCGTATAGGATGCACTAGTGCAAATATTTTCGATGGGACGAGTAACCGCAGTCCCAAATGTTTTCGATGGGACGAGTAATCATAGCCCCACACGCTTTTGGTGGAGCAATAATTAAGCGCAAATGTCTTTGGTGAGGCGAGTAATCCCAATCCCAGAACGCCATGAACTTAGCCTACATTCCCTACTATGAGTATATATCATACCAATAGGCAAGAAATTTATAGCTTCCCCACTTATCATATACACTTTCTAGTTTTTGCTTAGTAGGTTTCTTCCCATTAAAATATTTTTTGATCACATGAGCTTTATATTCTGAATCAACAGGTAATAAGTCATATTTCCCAAGTATCATGGCGAGTGTGTTAAATGCATAAGGGCCAACACCTTTGATCTCCTTTAATTTTGTAATATCACTGTCTAATACTTTATAGGATTCGAGGTCAAAAACAGGATCTAATGCTTTTGTAGCTGCATCAATGATGTATGCACTTCGATAGCCCACTCGTACATGTTCCTTCAGATATGATTCGCCAGCTTCTAGCACTCTCTCAGGTGTTGGAAAGGTTTTGAATTCATTCTGATGATTGGCTTTTACTGATTCGCCCAAGCCATTCACAAGGTTACTCACCATATTCATGGTCTGCTTCCATCTTGTATTTGTTGTTAATATGACTTTTACAACATCTTCAAAAAGTGAAGGCGAACGCAAAAGTCTTCCCTTTCTATTTGCGGGAATATGTAAAAGTTCCTCATGATCATGGCATAGAGCATAGAACGGCTCAAAGGAATCTTGTAATCTAAACATCCATGATACTTGGTCTTTAATCTCTTTCATGTCGTTATGATCTAAAGACATTTCAGTTTCGGTATTGATCATCAAATGATTACTGTGTTTTGAAATACACAATAATAGATTTCTATCCCTACTTAATCGGATCGGACGATAAAATAAACATTCTTCATCATGCCAATCATTAGGCGATAACATCCACCAGCCATAATCCGTTATCGCAGCTTTAAAATTAAATGTTTCATGTAAGGGAATTTTCATGATCTATACCAGCCTTTCAAATTAGTTTACGTTAAATTCTGACTCCTAAGTTCCTTAGTGCTTTCTAATATTTGCAATATGTCAACAAGATGAAGGTTATAAATCATTAAGTAATTAAGAACGTTCACTTTTTCATTAAAATTATAATACTCCGAATCATTAGCAACGTTTTTTCATTCTTGGATAATTTGTTCTTTTGACATTATCAAAGCCACATCTATAGCCTCTTTAAGTATTCATTACTTTTCCTCTTTCAGTGTCTCCCTATGCCTTCGCACTCTAGATAAGTTTCCACATGTATCACTACTGCACCAATGCTTGCGTCCATTCCTTGTATTGTCATGAAAAACCCATCGACAATCTTCATTCTTACAAAACTTCACACGCTTATATTCTCCTTTAGTAAATAATTTGGAAAAGGATAGAGCAATTTCAGAGATAAAAGTATCCCAACTCTGTCTATCAGATACCAATTCTAATTCAAAGTGGTCCTCCTTCTTACTTAAAACTGGACTACGTTTTGCTTTATCCATAAAAGTATTTAATTTCATTAATTCATCAGCTGATGGCAACTGATTCTGGGTTGTTTTTTGAAGCATATCTCTCATCAATTGACGTAAACTTTGCAATTCATGAATTGTCTGATCGGAAGGATAAGATAAATAAGTTAGATTCCAATCCTCAATAAAATATTTCACCCATTTAGAATTTGTTAGCCGATCTTCGGATTTTCCTGTTCCACGATAGTCATACCACATCGTATTTATAATATCCAAGCAAATCATATCGCTAGCCACGTTGTCTTCTCCTTTATTTATTGTTAGTATTATTTTTTTATTATATCACGTAATACTTAAAACGTAAATTAACCATTACAAAAAGTGTTTTTACTTTATGAACAAAAAGATAGGTGAATTATGGTGGCAAGCTAATTTTATGAAGAATAAGTAACATTGTCGGATTGACCGTGTAAAAAATGATCGATTTAAACAACTTTATTTTCATTACAGATGAGGAAAATGGTATCATTGCCTTGTTGTTAGAGGCATAATTATTAATGAATTCAAATGCTCCTCTTTCTAATTAATATTTATCAAAGAATAGGTTTTCTCAAATAATATCTTAATTGATCATTATTAAGGGTAGCCATAGGCTTATTCAGCAATAAACTACATTTCTAAGGCAAGAAATGTAGTCTTTACAATTTACATTTTAACAAGTCATAATATAGATACTTTAAAAATTCCAATAAATTTTCATAAAATTATTATCTGTTATTTTCCTATAAACAGGGCACAAGAGTTGTACAATTAGGCGCTGTTTCAGTAGTCCCCTTTCTAGGTAAATAAGCATTTTAAAATAGGATAGTGTGATAAACTGTCCAGTAAGACTCATTTAGGAGGCATAAAATGATATATTTAGAAACATCAAGATTACAATTACGCGACTGGGATGAAGCAGATTTAGAACCATTTAGTCGATTAAATGCAGATGAAAATGTTATGAAGTATTTTCCCGGTACTTTATCATTCACTGAAACCAATGAGTTTTATAAATTAATTATATCCGAGTTTGAGGAATATGGGTTTGGATTATATGCCGTGGAAACAAAGGAAAATACAGAGTTTATCGGGTTTATAGGATTTCATAAAGCAGCATTTGAGGCTGATTTTACACCGTGTATTGAAATTGGCTGGCGATTGAAGAAAGAGGCTTGGGGGAAAGGATATGCCACTGAAGGTGTGGCAGCCTGTTTGCAGTATGGATTTAACACATTGGGTTTTAGTGATGTTTATAGTTTTACAGCTGATATTAATAAGCCTTCGAAAAATGTCATGATAAAAAACGGAATGAATTTTATTAAAACCTTTGATCACCCGAAAATTAAGAAAGACAGTCCTTTAAGCAAACATGTTCTTTATCATATAAAGCGAAATTCCAATCAGTAGGAATTCACATTCTCTCTCTGATTGAGACTGGGACTCAGAATAAGCAAAACTCTTATTCTTACGATATGAATGCTTCGTAGCTTTCCTTAGTGCGGATACTCGTCCTATCGTAGTGGTTTTGCGATTACTTGCTCCACCGCAGATATTTGCGGTTACTAACCCCACCGAAAATCATTATCATTGTTGCCTCGGGGTTTAAAGATGGTTACTTGTGATAAACAAAATAAGTCTACTTATGTAAAATTACAATACAATTAATACCTATTTTAAGATGACAAGTTTTCTTTAGTAAAAAGTAACATTAAATTTTAACGTAATCTTAGTTTAACTGAAAAAAGTATTAAAGAAATGGTTTGAAGCTATATGAAGTCATTACATTCATATATTATTTTGTGATTAGTAATTTTTATATTTCAACATAACATTATTCACTCAGTTTATTCCTTGACAGTCCTCATTTATTCCATTTCTAAAAGTCGTTTATTACAACAAATCACGCTACGAACGTCAACCTCTCAGGAAATGTATTTGTCTTTTGCAAAATTAATACCAATAGTAATTACTTTATCTGTTAGTCAAGTCAAAGATTTATTATGTAGCAAAACCCACTGTAAAGATAGCTTATACCTTCTCAGATACTTGATTTTGAGGCATCGTAGTACCGGTCTCTATCATATCTCGAAGGTCTTTTTTATATAATTGATTCTTCAGTGATTTATCTTTAAATTCCTTTATTAAAAAGATTTGTCATTTGAAATATTGAGCATTTAACCTTTGCACACAAAATCACCACAAATTTAAACTAAACAAATGTAATACTGGTCGATTGATTTAGAGAAGAGTAAATAAGACATTATCGCCCCATTTTTCATGAATGTGAAAATAATAGTAATACGTCTACACCGTTCTCTAGAGCAAGAATATACTGACTGAGAAAGTAGCATTTGTTAATGCCTTTTTGTACAAAAGTTTCTGTTTCAAAGTATCTATTTCAAATGAAAGGAGAATCATAATGTCCCAACCAAATCTCCCAAATATCACACCCAATATATCTATAACAAGAGATGATGCAATTAATCTACTATTAGCGTCTATTGCGATGGAGGAATTAGGGCTTTCGCATATTATTAATGCAGAAGGTGAAAAAATCCAATATGCATTAGGAACCATTCCTGGCCTTACACCGCCAGCAACATTACCTGAAATACTTGAAGTAAATGAGGTCGTTCAAGATATGCTTGCGACAACTATGAAGAAGGAATTACTATTGGATAATAAATTAAAACAGGTAACTAACATTATTCCTGATGGAGGTACTGGAATTACTGGACCAACGGGGCCTACCGGGCCTACCGGACCTACAGGCGCCACTGGAGCCACAGGACCTACCGGACCTACTGGCGCCACTGGAGCCACGGGACCTACCGGACCTACGGGCGCTACTGGAGCCACGGGACCGACTGGACCTACAGGCGCTACTGGAGCCACGGGACCGACTGGACCTACAGGCGCTACTGGAGCCACAGGGCCTACGGGACCTACTGGCGCCACTGGTGCCACAGGACCTACCGGAGCCACAGGACCTACCGGACCTACGGGCGCTACTGGGGCCACGGGTACGTTAGTTTATGCTCAACACTGCCTATGAAAAAAGAAGAATTGTTTTCAGCTACCTTAGCTTACATCATTCTCCACTATAGACAGTGTATTTTTGTTGTTTTCAATGAAATCTACAATACGTTTGTACTCATCTTCGAACTTGAAATATATTGTTATCTCACCATTTTCATGAATATGAATGACTTCTACAAGTTCCATAAGAATAGCTTGAGAAAGTTCTTTTATGTTCTTACACTCCATAAATGTTCGAAAGTACGGGTCATCAGTGGCGACACCTCTTTTCATTGTATCAATTTCTTCTTTAAGATGCTCAATCTTGTTTTTAAGCTGTTCTTCTTCTTGTTCAAACTTAGCCTTCATTTTCCGATACTGTTCACGAGTAATGTCTCCGCTTTTCCAATCTACATATAAACCTGTAATCAAATTTTCATTTTTTTCATGTTCCCGAATACAGAGTTTTAAAAGTTCTTCTAAACGAATAGACTTTGTTTGAACAACAGGAGCTTTGTTAATGTTCTCAATAATTGTTTCCAGTGATTCAACCAATTCAATTTGTTTTTGGATTGCTGTTAAAACCGCATTTTCTAAAATATCTAATCTCATGGTATGTTTTGTGCATTTGTCTTTTGACTTTCTTTTATAGGTAGAGCAGTAGTAGTAGACAAATGTTTTCGATGGACGTCTTGTCATTGCCTTTCCACAGTCCGCGCATTTCAGAAAACCTGCAAATAGATAATTTTCTTTTTTTCCTGGTGCAGCACGTGTGTCCTTTTTTTGTAACTCTTGTACCATTTCAAAAAGTTCCAATGTAATAATAGCCTCATGAGTTTTTTCTACTTGATACCATTCTTCCTCTGGGACTCTTATCATTTCATGTACCTTATAACTAATTATCCTTTCCTTTCCTTGTACCATAGTCCCTATATAAACCTTGTTTTGCAAAATTCTTGATACTGCACTTCCAGTCCACAGACCATCATTCTTCTTGATATTAGGATTATAATATTTAGATCCATTTAGTTTTTTATACATGGCAGGATTAGGGATACCTAGTTCATTGAGCTTTCTTGAAATTCCTTCTTTGCTCATATTACCTACCAAAACTTCATGTTCTACTCCGTCATCATCTACAATGATTTTTGTACTGCCATCCCCATAGACAAACCATTGAAAAATGTTCCTTACGATCTGTGCGGCATCTTCATCAACAATTAGTGCATTTTTATCTTCAGGGTGTTTAGCGTATCCATAGGGAGCAAAAGCACCGATAAATTCACCATTGCGCCTTTTGGTATCGAAAGTTCTCCTAACATCACTTGAAGTTTTATAAGCAAATCGGTCATTCATTAATCCGTTAATTGGAACTTCTAATCCACTGACTGCTTCCGGATTTAAGAAAGTATCTACTTTTGGATCGCCAAGTGTAATGAAACGAGTATTGTGTATCGGAAAAAAGTTTTCTAAAAAATATCCTTGGTCAGAGTAGTTACGAAAGGCACGTGAGAGATTTTTACATACAATACAATTTACTTTTCCTATCTCTACATCATGTATCATTCGTTGGAAGTCGGGACGTTCATAGTCTGTGCCAGTTAATCCATCATCCACGTACACATCAACTACTACATACTCATCATCAAAAAACTTTTCTAAAAACTCCATCAGTATTTTCTTCTGATTTGTAACACTTAGACTTTCATCATTACCATCATCTTTAGAAAGACGAATATAGAGAGCAATGCGCCATACTGCTTTTTTTAATGCGGCTTTTCTTTCACTTGCTTGTGTTTTTCTTATGCGTGCCATTTTTGCCTCCAATCCCGCATAACCACATTTCCATTATGCCGCACCAGACTTAATCTGTCAGCTTTGTCGTATGCGAATAAACAGTTCCTGTAAAGCAGTTTCGAGAGTTGTTCCACTTTCAGAAAAACATACTCTAACAGGAACATCACCACAACGAAAGCAGTATGGATTTCTTATTTGCTCTAAAAAATCTAAAATTTTCTTTTCATGGGTTAATTCATTTTTTATGTTAATAGTAGAAATATTTACTAGTTCATTTTTTTCTAAGGTTTCAATATTTTGTTCACTCATAGCACCTAATTGCTTGCTTGTAATCATTGGCATTCCTCCTTTTCCAATTTAGGAAAAAGCCATACTGAATATTGGCGGTCTCCATTACTATGCTATGAACTACAGAATGTCCAATATGATAAATAAAATCGGATGGCTGTTGGCACAGCTCCACGGGAATTACACCCTTTCGACGGTCTGCCGAAACCCTACCCATTGCCTGCGACGCTCTGAACGCTCGGACTGTGGCTATAGGGGAGTATCATTGTCCCATTTATACGTCATCGCCCACAAACTGCCATATTTGTTTTGCGTCTTGATATTGTTCGCTTACTCTAAACAGAGGTCATCGCGTATCAACCGCTTGGCTCGATATAAATGGAAAGTATCCGTTTTATCCTATACTGCAAAGTCGTTATCTAATCTGCCTTCTTTGTCAAGGAACATTTGTCTAATAACAGAACTATGGATAGGAAATACGGAAAGGGGGAAGCGTACTTCTCCATAGATTTAATTATTAAGCCGCTTTAAAAGTCAATATTTTGGTAATCAGTTTAGTTTCTAGTCTACGGCGTAATACATCATCGACACATAAATGCGGATTACCACCTTCGTCATAAAATGTCCTCATAGACAATGCAGCTATGTACCCTTCATAATGCTTCAGAACGACATTGATAGCGTCCACATCTCCATTAGAGGCTAATACAATAACAGGGTAGGAAAGCAGCTGATTATTTCTTTTCTTGTTGCTCATTGGTATCTCCCTCCATTAAAGTTTTTAACTGCCGCAACGTACTCGTTCTTTGGTACTGAACAGTAGAACGCAACATATTCAGCTTGTCCCCAATTTCTCGGTCAGACAGTTCTAGGAAATAGGAGAGCAAGATAATATCACGTTTGCGTTCTGGCAAACCTTGTAATACCTTTGCGATAGCATCATCTGTAACAATGACATCAAGACCTAAAACTTGAAAAATCTGCTCAGTAGCAAAATATTTATCCTCCGTATAAAGCTGATTGATCTCCTTTGCAGATAAATCAGAAAAGGATATTTCTTTATCACGCTGCCGTTTCATTTCATCGTAATAATCTCTTGATTCATGTTTCAGTATCTTTTTGCAAAAGCTATCAAAGGCATGTCGCTTGCTTTGTTCAAGGTTGTTAGGTTTCACATTCCCACCCCCTTTCGGGCGGTGACTCCGCTGTTTCCCTTTCACCACTACTACGGTGGGAATTGCAAAACTGCCAAACTTTTGAAAAAGATTTTGAAAAAAGATTAAGAAAAACACAAAAATGCCCGACTGAATATACAGTCGAGCATTAGTAGAACTGTTTGCGTTTATTGGGTGATGTGTGTGTTCATATTGATAGCAGTAATATATCCTTGGGGGGTGTAATCTTTTTTTAATAAGTACACTAAAAGGAAATCAAGAAAATTAAAAATAGACACGGCGATACCTCCTGCGATACCGCCGTGTCCTTAAAAAAGGAAACTTTAATATAACCTCCGAAAATCCATTTTTGAAAAGGAAAAAGGCGGCTTTGATTGTTATCTAAAACCGCCGTTTCGTATCTGATTTAATAATATCTATACAACTAACCGCCGAAACTACGGTTTTTACTTTTGCTTATACATATACCTTAGTTTTTTATTATAGTCTTATTCTCCCTATCCATAACATTCATCTTATATACCCAACTTAAATCTAAAGCGTACCTTAAATACTGTTAATAGATATCAATATTCATTTAAAGGTATATTTTTGAGATTTTACATGATTATTCATACAAAATCCTTATAATTAAAAATACATAAAAATATACAACTTATATATTAAAAGATTCAGGACTTTTACCTAAAATCTATTAAATTGACCATTATTTTATAGCATCAGTCGGACAAACTTCTTTGCATTTACCACACATTAAACATTCATTTTGTATTATAATAGGAGATTCTTTTTTATCTTCCCATAAAATTGCATCAGAAGGGCAAGCACTTACACATTGCCCACATTTGATACAATCTTCATTCAACAGCATATAAGATCTTTTGTTAAATTTAGAGAAGATAGATAGTAGAGACCCGTAGGGACAAAGATATCTATGCCAAAACTCTGGTTTATAGAATATTGTAATTATTGTTCCTAAACCAAATAATGCTGGTAACACAGGGAGCTTTTTGCCAGTTTTAAAAACTATGATCATAGTTCCTAAAAATAGTACTAGTATTCCATATCGAATCCAGAGTTTCTTAAAAGTTTCTGGAACAGTTTTTCTCTTTCTTTTATTTTTATCCGCTTTATCATCGATGAATTTTATTCCAGTGTTTATTGGGCATATATAGCCACAATAAAACCTTCCAAAATAAGTTGATAGTAATAGGCCAATTCCAAACATAGCCATCCACAGCTGAATTTTTCCAAGGACTAAAAGTATTACAAATAAAATGGTTGTAGAAATTTGAATTATTTTTCTTTTTTTCAAGGTGCCCCCCTTAATCAATCATTCTTTAGGTATTTCCCTATATGTTCCTTCTTTCTTTTATAATAAATCTATCGAAGATCCAAATTAATGATGGTAAGATTACAAATGTAGCAATTAAAGCTAAGGATATATTGATTACAGTCATTAGGCCAAAATCCTGCAGTATCACAAATTTAGAAGTCATTAGCACACTAAATCCACCAACAGTTGTTAATCCTGAGGCTACCGTAGCCCTACCTATATTTTTAATGGCTGTAGCCATTGCTTCCTCTTTTTCTTTACCTAAGTTTCTTTCTTCTAAATATCTTTCTAGAAGCATGATCGTCATTTCAGTGCCCATTCCTAATATTAGTGCCCCTAAAGTTGCTGTAATAGGAGTATATTTCAACCCTAGTAAATTCATAATCCCACCTGACATTCCTACTATCAGAATAACGGGAAGAACAGCTACCAGTGCCTTAAAGAAACTTCTATATAATAATAGTAATGCCGCAAATACTAAAGCCAATCCTATAATCGTCATTCTAAGTCTGCCACCGGTTAATCCCTTAACCATCTCTACATCTAGTACAGATTTACCAGTGATTGAAGTTTTGATAGGTGCATCCTTTAGTATATGATCCATGTCTTCCACAAATTCTTGCAGTTCCTCTGTAGCCATGTGCTCTACATTCATAAGGATAACCCCTTTATCCATTTCATCGTTGATAAACATTCTTCTTTGTGCTTCCGGTATATCCTCTTTTATAATATTTGTATAATCTGACACATTTAGTTCCTCGACAGGTGAGATATGCTCCACTGTATGATCTATAAATTTGATATCCACAATTCTTTCTGAGAACTCACTTTCTACCTCATCTACGATATTTCGCATCCATTGTAAATTTTCCTCAGATAATAAATTATCATCTTCCATAAGAATAACCATTTGATTTGTTGAACCCACGATATCTCTAATATAGTGAATATCATGAAGTGCATCCATATCCTGAGGCATAAAGGTTTCAATGTCTGTTTCTACACCCACTTTTGTATCAGCAATGAACCCAATTCCAGATAAAGCAATCGATATTATTAATATAATTGGAGCTGACTTTATAACAATCTTTCCAGTAGCACCTAACATCTTATCGATTAGCGTTGGTTTATTATAATCTCTAATCTTATAATCCTTTGCCTTTGATGTAACTGTATCTCTTGCTCCAAGAACTGGCATTAATAGAAATATACTTCCTATAAAACTGACTACGACACCTATGGTCAGCATTTTTCCAAAGTCCTGTATCATTGGCACTGGCGATGCAAATAAGGAAACAAATCCTAACATTGTGGCCAATACTGCTACAGCTACTGCTTTCCCAATCTGAGTGAGAGTGGTATTTACTGATTGTTCTTCTTCATATCTATTTTGAAATTGTATAGAATAATCGATACCTAGCCCAATCAATATGGGGAATACTGCCATACTAACCATGGTCATGGAAACATCTAAATGACCCATTAATCCTAAAGTAGCGATTACAGATACAAATATGATCCCTAAACTTAAAACCTTCCACCGAACTTTAAATACTAAGCTTAATATGATGAACATCAAAGCTACTGCAGAGGCAACCATAATTACCATATTCGATTTCATTTCTGTTCTTAGGGCAGAATCCAATACAGGTTTTCCTGACACCATATAATTTACATCAAAATCTTCCTCTTCCATAGCATAGGAAACTTCACTATATAGGGCATCTATAGCACCATCATCTAAATTCCCTTTCAGTTTAATCATCAACATCATATGATGATCATCTATTACAGTATCTGAAAATATATTCCTTAACTTACCCTCATCATATAATATATCGTCTAATTCGTTTTGATTATGGGGGAAATAAGGTATCATCATTCCTGATTTTTCATAGAATGTATTTAGTCCATTACTTAATTCACTTAAATTTTCACCCATGGTGATAAATCCATCTGACATATTCTTTAGTTCATCTGGCGATATACCACCAGATAGATTATCCTTCATTCCAGATATTTCATTTTCCATATTTGATTTAAAACCCGATAGCATTTCTGAGCTATCTGGAAGCATACCATCTCCCGTTGCCATAGTGGATAAACCATTGCTTAATTTATTTAGATTTTCTCCCATAGAAACAAATCCATCTGACATATTCTTTAGTTCATCTGGCGATATTCCATCCCCTGATAAACCTTTTTTCATCTCTTCAACTTCTTTTTCTAACTTTAAGCTTATATTCGAAAGGGCCGTAGAAGTATTTTCACTTCCTTCTGATAACATCCCTGTCTTCTCGGACATATTCCATAAACCTTCAGAGCTTTTTTCTATATTTTCAGCAAATATTATTAATTTTTGATGGATCTCAGGATGATCCTTCATCTGCTCTGCTAGTTGATATAGCTGCTGGGACATTTCACTTAGCCCTTGTGATGACTGAGCTAATCCTCCGCCTAATTCTGCAGCTCCATTGCTTAAATTATCCTGACCGCTAATCAATTCATCAAAGACAGTACTTATATCTGATAATTCATTTAATTTTCCTTCTGCGATCTCTGGATTTGGTATATCCTTACTTCCGAGTTCATTTCCTATACGAGTCAGTCTATTTCCCATCTCACCTAGCCCATTCCCCATTTCCAGAAACTTATCCTTTAACTCTGCTTCCTGTTCTCCACCGATCTCTTCCATAAGTTTATCCGGGTCCATTGAGTCCATTAAACCATTTAGTTTCTTCTCTAGCTCCTTAGGGTCGGGTACATCTTTACTGCCTAATTCCGATCCTATTTCTGTAAGTTTACTGCCCATTTCCCCTAGTCCCTCACTTACATTAGGGATCTGCTTTTTAATTTCTGTTCCTTGTTTATCGGTTATTTGATGAACGATACTAGCTGGACTCATAAAAGCAAAAATATCTTCATTATATTTAAGTCTTTGCTCTACATTCCACACTTTTTCCATATTATCTAATTTAAATAAATCTTCTTGCTCCCCTTCAAGCAATACCATAATGGCATCTCCGCCAAATTCATTTTCCATGGCATAGTTCGATATGTACGCATCATTATCCGTCTTGACTAAGGTTTCATTCCCAGTTGCCATATTTATTTTTATAGCACCAACTATCATTATGGCAAATATTATTATGGCAATAAATAATACTTTGAAAGGACTTTTCTCAATTCTGCTACCTAATTTTGAAAATAATTTATTCAAGTTAGTCAGTCCTCCCTTTCTTATCTTTTATTACGATATTGATAAGGTTCTCTACATAATTATTAATTTCTTCATCATTCACTTCAGGTAAGTATAAAAATGACAAAATACTTCCCATTAATAACCTTAGAGAGATGCCCTCGTCCTTTAAATCCATATCTGCTTCTTTGATTGAATCTTGCAGCAATGATGTTATTTGATTAATAAAATTAAAATCAGCGATCTCTGGATTAATTTGACTTTCCATAAGGATTAATTTTACAACTTCATGGTGCTCAGAAATAAATTTGATTCTTTCTTTTAAAATATATCTTAGTTTTTCCATAGGTTCTAAATCTTTAGACGCTATTAGGGATTCCTTTAAACTCCTAACCAATATGGGTTCAATTGCCTCCAAAAATATTTGCTTCTTTGAATCAAAATATCTAAATAGTGTTACTTCTGATATTCCTGCTTCTATAGCTATATCCATTGTTGTAGAACCATTGTATCCTTTTCCTATAAATGTATTTAATGCGGATTCAAGAATTTGTTTTCTTCTTTCTTCTCTACTCATTCGCTTTCCAGTATTATTCTTCATATTTTACCTCCATTATGTAAGTACTTACTTACATAATATCAGTTTATTTTTTTATGTCAATATATTTTTAAAATAATATATTAAGCGTTAAAAAATCAATGGTGTTTTATTAAATTATTATGACATTATATAGCTTGATTTTTTCATTAAAGAATCTTTGGTTAATAATAAACCTATAAATAGAAAGCAAAGAAAAGTCAGAAAAACCCCCTAAGCTTTATGATCTTACCACATTGCAAAGAGAGGCAAACAGACAGCTTGGTTTTACCGCAGAACAGACCTTAGAATATGTTCAAAGCCTTTATGAAAAGAAGTTCGTTACCTATCCTCGGACAGATAGTCGCTATGTTACGGAGGATATGAAAGACAGTATCCCTGCTTTGGTAAAAACAACAGCAGGATTTTTTATGCCTGAAAATGTAGAACTATCTATCAATACAGGACAAATAATTGATAACAGCAAGGTAAGTGATCATCATGGAATTATCACCACTATGAGTGTAGGAAACGATGATACTGCCTCTCTACCCTTTGGAGAAAGAGAAATCTTACGCCTTATTGCCTTGCGTTTACTTTGTGCAGTTGGAAATAACCGTCGCTATGCAGAAACGCTCATAACGGCAAAGTGTAACGGTGCTGTATTTACTGCAAAGGGAAAAACCATACTTGAGGACGGTTGGAAGGCAACCGAGAAAATCTATCTTAATACTAAAAAAGAACCACCGCAAGAAGAAAAAGACACTACTCTGCCACCTATTGCCCAAGGTGAAGTATTTCCTGTAAAGGCAACGATTAAAGAAGGAAAAACCAGTCCACCAAAGCATTTCACAGATGACACCTTGCTTTCTGCTATGGAGAATGCAAATAATGCCTTAGATGATACAGAGCGTAAGGGTATTGGTACTCCTGCCACTCGTGCAGGAATTTTGGAAAAACTCATTAAAACTGGATTGGCAGAACGTAAAGGAAAGAAAAAGACAAAGCACTTTATTCCTACCCATAAAGGAATTTCCCTTATTACAGTTTTACCGGAAGTCATAAAATCAGCACAACTCACTGCTGAGTGGGAAATGCAGCTTAAACAAATTGAAAATGAAGCACTTACTCCTAACACCTTTTTAAACGATATTTCACTTATGACAAAAGAGCTTGTATCCACCTATAAAATGATCGAAGGCGCCAATACTCTCTTCCCCTCTAATGCAAAGGGAGAGGCTGTAGGTAAATGTCCTCGCTGTGGTAGTGATGTAGTAGAAAACAAGAAAGGATTTTGTTGTGAAGACAGAGCTTGCAGTTTTGCTCTATGGAAGTCCAATAAGTTTTTTACTGCAAAGAAAAAGAAATTAACAAAAAACGTAGTAAAAGAGCTTTTGAAAAATGGCAAAGTAGAATTAAAAGGCTGTTACTCTGAAAAAACAGGTAAAACCTATGATGCCATTATCATTCTTAATGATACAGGTGGTAAGTGTATAAACTTTAAAATGGAGTTCCCTACAAAGAAAGGACGGAAAAAACATGAGTATAAAAAATCTAATTAAAACGCTTTTAGATATTGAAGTCAATACCGAGGATATATTAAAGTTGCGTGAAAATCCCAAGGAATATGTCACCAATGAAGAGGACGCTGAAAAGCTAAAAGATTTATTTTTGCTTATGGATTTAGGGGAGAGACTGGAGGCTGATGAAGATGGCAACTACTGATGAAATTCGCTATATCCAAGCCTTTTCAAGAATTATCGGTGTAAAAGAGAATGACGCGATAGAATATGCCCAAAGAAAGGGATTAAATGCATTGGTGGATAATGCCTCCCAACTCCTTTCTACCCCGGTTCAACGGGAAAAACATCAAGCCTTTCTTGACTTATATCGAATGAGCAGTGGCATCCATACCCGAAATCCTGTCATTAATTCACCTGAAACAGCATCTGCCTTTTTTCACTCGGTGATGGACAAAATACATGATAAGGAGGCATTTGTCGTAGCCTTTCTCAACACTAAAAATCGTGTGATTGACCATGAAGTCGTGTCTGTGGGAACGATTAACAGTTCTCTCGCACACCCTAGAGAAGTTTTTAGGAATGCCATTATCAATAAGGCCAATTCCGTGATTTTATGTCACAATCATCCATCGGGAGAACTAATAAACATAGTATCCTAAACTAGAGTACTCTAAGTACTCAAAGTTTAGGTGATGCTAGTATAGTTTCATGGACACATCTTAGTTAAGTTATTACAATTAATTTTAGGAGGATGTGTCCAATGAAACATAAAAATAACGGAAAACGATACAGTGACGACTTTCGTAAAATGGTTGTTGAGTTATATAATTCGGGTCAATCAGTTAAAAGTTTAAGCAGCGAATATGGCGTTTCTGAAGTAACTATTTATGCATGGATTAAAAAGTTCAATCCAATTGAGTTAGAAGATGGAACCTCTGTAACGCCAGATGATTATGCAAAATTACAGAAACAAATACTTAAATTACAACAAGAAAATGATATCTTAAAAAAGGCTATGGCCATATTCGCAAAAAAGTAAATGATGCTGAAATAACTGATTTTATTCATGACCAAAAAGAAAACTATCCTGTGCAAACAATGTGTGAAGTACTTGAAATTCCAAGGAGTACGTACTATCAGTCATTAGATAAAACGATTTCTAATCGTGATAGAGAAAATAAAGAATTAACTAAAAAGATTATTGAAATCCATAAAGAGAGCAAACACCGTTATGGTGCACCTAAAATCCATCAACAATTAATAAAGGTAGGTTACAAAGCCAGCCTAAAGCGAGTTCAACGTTTGATGAAAAAAGCTGATATTAGGTCAATCGTTGTTAAAAAGTTTCGTCCTACTCCAAGTAAGGAAACTATTGTTGAGCGAGAAAACATTCTTGAAAGAGACTTCAGGGCAGAAACGATTAATGAAAAATGGGTTGGTGATATCACTTATATCCATACACTTCGTGATGGTTGGTGTTACCTTGCATCAGTTATGGATCTTCACACTAAAAAGATTGTAGGTTATTCCTTTTCTCGTACGATGACGACTGATTTAATTATAAAAGCACTAGAAAATGCTTATCACGCACAAAAACCTGATGAAGGACTCATATTCCATTCAGATTTAGGTACACAATATACAAGCGATGAATTCGCTAAAGTGATAAAAAATTTCAAAATGACACATTCTTTTAGCTATAAGGGAAGTCCTCATGATAATGCTTGTATTGAGTCTTTTCACGCTATTTTAAAAAAAGAAGAAGTAAATCATGTTCAATACTTTGATCATAAATCTGCCGAATTAGCTTTATTCCAATACATTGAAGGTTGGTACAACCGCAAAAGAATTCACGGTAGTATTGATTATAAAACACCACAAGAGATGGAAGATTTATATACTTGTGCTGGATAACTAACGCTAACTAAATTCACTGTACCGGCTTTACGTGGAGAGGCGGGCATGATAGCCTTTCGTGGCAAGCCAGGAATGTTTTAAACGAGCTGGCTCCATGGCTTAGAAATCGTGCCCGCAGAGGCTCCGTGTCAAGCCCTGACAGTTTAATATAAATCATGTTCAAAGAACAATTAAAAACTTAACTTATTCGTGTCCAAAAGATTGACGTAGATCCAAGGATTTTTTAATTTTAATGCTTTAACTAATGAATATATATAGGTATTATTTATAGAAGTTAAAGTATTTAAGGGAGGATGAGAAATGAAAGTTCAAAAAGTAGTTGTGGAGGAAAAACCATATCCATTATACATACTACTAGACAAAAAGTTTGAAGTGGTAGAACTGGTTAAGAGATACATAAAATACTTGGATAATACGGGAAAAGCGCCGAATACGATTAAAACATATTGTTACCATCTTAAGCTATTCTATGAATTTATGAGCCAGAGAGGAATTGAATTAGAAGACTTAAAATTTGAGGAAATGTCAAACTTTGTGGGATGGTTAAGAAATCCGACGGGGGATGTAAAGGTAATAGATTTAAAACCAAAGAAGGCTAAAAGAGAAGAAACATCTGTTAATGCGATACTTAATGCTGTAACTAGTTTCTTAGAGTATTTAAATCGTACAGGAGATTTTAAAGCTATAGATATGACTAAAGAAGCAAGGGGAAGAAATTTTAAGGGATTTCTTCACCATATTTCTAAAGGAAAATCTTATCAAAAAAATATTTTAAAGCTTAGGATCAAAAAGAAACTTGTACAAGTATTAGAACACAAACAAGTTAAAGCAATAATTGATGCATGTCATACCAAAAGAGATAAGTTACTTATTATGCTTATGTATGAAGGAGGACTTCGGGTTGGGGAGGTATTATCTCTTCGTATCGAAGATATTTCTCCTTGGGATAATCTGATTAATATCACACCAAGAGATCATAATGGAAACGGGGCTTATATTAAGCTTAGAAAAGAACGAACAATCGATGTTAGCAAGGAATTAATGGCTTTATATACCGATTATTTAGTTCATGAATATGGAGAAGATTTAGAGCATGATTATATATTTATAAATCTCAAAGAATCTTATTTTGGGAAACCTTTAAAATATCAAAGTGTATTAGACCTTATTAGGCGATTGGTAAAACGGACAGGGATTACCTTCACTGCCCATATGTTACGTCATACGCATGCCACTGAACTCATTAGAAGTGGATGGGATGCTGCTTACGTACAAAAAAGGTTAGGTCATGCACATGTACAAACAACACTTGATACGTACGTTCATCTTTCAGATCAAGATATGAAAGATGAATATAAAACGTATCTACAAGGGAGAGAAAAATAGAAATGAAATTTCCAAGCGTTGCAACAAATCGAAAGCTTGTCACTAGCACAGAGATTAATAAAAAAATAGCGGATATGACTAGTGTCTTACAAGGGTTTTGGGCAGCAGATAGATGGGATATAAGAATTTGCCCACATCCTAGTGCGATAGAGTTAAGTAAGAATCCTTCGTTAAAAAATCGTTGGGTAAACTTTGATAAAGTAGAAAACATCTGGTTAAAAACAGAATTAAAATATTTTTATTATGTTCACTTAAATAATGGAACTTGGAATGCAAAATCTGTTTGGATTAGAAAAGGAACAGTGATAAGCCGAATGTTGGGATTTTTAAATTTAAAATATCCTGACATTAGATCTATAACTGACGTACCTATAAAAAAAGCTTTGACAGAATACCGTACTTACTTAGCAGAACAAGGAGTAAAAACTACGACTACAAATTACAAGCTTGATATAAATCAAAAAAAAATTCCTGTATATGCGAACTCCTACTACGTTACTAATCTTAAACAGTTTATGGAGTTCTATGAGGATTTCTATTTTGACGGCGATGAATGGGAGAAAGATGTTTGGAATCGAAGAAAACTTTCATTATCGGAAGATAAGGTAAATCCAACATCCTATGAATACACAATCAATTTCAAGGGGTTTGAAAATGATTATTTTAAAGAATTAGTTAAGCGGTATTGTAAATTAATGTTAAATACACGTAGCTTTTCTCATGTTGTTGATACAGCATCAAGATTAAAAGAGTTTTTTAATTTTATAAACAAAAATTGTAAAGGCATACGAAGGATTCATCAATTAACTAGAAAAGAAGTTGAGCAATATTTAAATGAAATTAATTTAAAAGGTTTAAAACCAAGTACGGTAACTGGACGAATATCTACTTTAGATGTTTTTTTCTCTACTATTCAAAGGTTTGAATGGAATGATTCTCCTTCTAAGATCCTTATCTTTCAAGAAGATTATCCTAAAGTGCCGAAGGCACAACCACGTTATATTGATGAACATGTACTTGAACAATTAAACGGGAAATTAGATAAATTAGAACCTTATATAGCTACTATGGTTATGGTACTTCAAGAATGCGGAATGCGTATCAGTGAACTTTGTACGTTGAAAAAAGGTAGTGTTATTACGGATAAAGAAGGGGATTGCTTCTTGAAGTATTATCAGTGGAAAATGAAAAAAGAACATATCATTCCTATATCTAAAGAAATTGCTGCATTGATACTCGTTCAGGAACAAAGGGTAGCTGATGACTTTGATAATGGCTGTGAGTATTTATTTCCAAGAAAAGACGGCTCTCCATTAAAGCAGGATACCTTTAGAGTGAAATTAAATGAATTAGCTTATGAAGAAAAGATAACGGATAATAAGGGAGAAATTTTTCGATTTCATGCTCATGCCTTTCGGCATACTGTTGGTACTAGAATGATAAACAACGGAGTGCCACAGCATATTGTTCAAAAGTTTTTAGGTCACGAATCACCAGAAATGACCGCAAGGTATGCTCATATATTTGATGAAACTCTAAAAAAAGAGTTCACAAAATTCAAGGAGACTTTGGTGACGAATAACGGCAGCATTCTGGAGTTAAGCGAAGATAATAGTGAAGCTGACAATACAGATCTTCAATGGTTTAAAAAGAATATCAATGCACAAGCTCTTCCTAACGGTTACTGTCGCTTACCAGTAATTGCAGGACCTTGTCCTCATGCTAACGCTTGTTTAACTTGTACGAATTTCTGTACAAGTAAAAGTTTTTTAAATGAACATGAGGAGCACTTAGACCGAACTAAGGAAATACTAAATAGGGCTAAACAGAATCAATGGCAGCGTCAGATTGAAACTAACGAACGTGTTAAAAATAGGTTAGAGCAGATTATTCATTCCTTAAAGGAGACGAATTAGATGACAAAAAAGAGTAATACAACTGCTATAATTCAACTTTCAAAAGAGAAGTCAGAGAAAACAAGAATTAGAGTTGAAAAGACCATATCAGAGATGGTAATTAAAAAAGAGAAAATTAACTTTAATTCTGTTTCTGAAAAAGCAAATGTTTCAAAGTCGTGGCTTTACAAAAAGAAAGACATTAGAAATAGAATTGAGACTTTAAGAGGGATGCAAATAAGAGAATTAATTCCCCGTAAACAAAGCAAAAGCCCTCGTTCAGAGGAAGTGTTAATAAGGACACTAAAAAGTCGTATAAAGGCATTAGAGGACGAAAATAAACAATTAAAAGATCAAGTTCAAAAATTATATGGGAAGTTGTTTTAAGCTAGATTATACTTCTTATTTGTCCGTAATTGGAAATCTAACTCTCTTTCATTCAAGTGTTCACTTGAATATGATTTGTAGAAAGGGTACAATATAATCAAGTGGGGACTTGAATGGAAATGGAGTGAGAAAATGAATAATAAAGATGCTTGTGAAATTTATTGTTATGACGAAGAAAAAGTTAATCGAATACAAAGAGAATTAGAGAAAGAAGATATTTCTAGTGTTGCCCAATTATTTAAAGCTATTGCGGAAGAAAATAGGGCGAAAATTACCTTTGCCTTGTTAAAAGGTGAAGAGTTATGTGTTTGTGATATAGCAAATATTATTGATGTCACGGTCGCAAATGCTTCCCACCACTTACGCACGCTTCATACGCAAGGAGTTGTTAAGTTTAGAAAAGAAGGAAGATTAGCGTTTTATTCGCTGGATGATGACCATGTTGAACAGTTATTTGTTAATGCATTAAAACATGAGAAAGAAGGAAAAGTAAATGTCTGATCAACAAGCAAAATTATCGGAACAAGAAATGAAAGCTTATCGAGTTCAGGGATTTACCTGTACAAGCTGTGCAAATATCTTTGAAAATAACGTAAAAAAATTACAAGGAGTTGAAGATGCTAAAGTAAACTTTGGGGCATCTAAAATCTATGTTCACGGAAGTACAACGATTGAGGAATTAGAAAAAGCAGGTGCTTTTGAAAATTTAAAGATTCGAGATGAAAAAGAACAAAAAATAGAACGTGAATCGTTTTGGAAACAGAAAGCAAATATTAAAGTTTATATCTCAGCTATATTGCTTGTTATGAGTTGGTTGTTGGGCGAGCAATATGGGGAAGGTCATATTCTTCCAACGATTGGTTTTGCAGCAGCCATCTTAATTGGTGGATATTCATTATTTATTAAAGGATTTAAAAATTTAAGCAGATTTAAGTTCGATATGAATACGCTAATGACTATTGCCATTCTAGGAGCCGCGGTGATTGGTCAATGGGGAGAAGGGGCAATGGTTGTTATCCTGTTCGCTATAAGCGAAGCGTTAGAGCGCTATTCAGTAGACAAGGCTAGGCAATCCATTGAATCGTTAATGGATATCGCTCCAAAAGAAGCACTAATTCGTCGTGAAAATAAAGAAATGCAAGTACACGTTGAAGATATTCTAGTGGGCGATATTATGATCGTAAAACCTGGCCAAAAGTTAGCGATGGACGGAACAGTTATTCAGGGTATATCGACATTAAATCAGGCCGCCATTACAGGAGAAAGTGTTCCAGTAACCAAAACTGTTGGTGATGAAGTCTTTGCAGGAACATTGAATGAGGAAGGATTACTAGAAGTAAAAGTAACAAAAAAGGTAGAAGATACCACGATATCAAAAATCATTCATTTGGTAGAAGAAGCCCAAGCAGAACGAGCACCTTCTCAAGCGTTTGTCGATAGATTTGCACAGTACTATACACCAGCTATTGTCGTCTTGGCTCTTTTAATCGCTGTTGTTCCCCCTTTACTATTTGGAGCTGATTGGAGCATGTGGGTCTATCAAGGCTTGGCTGTGTTAGTAGTTGGTTGTCCTTGTGCTCTAGTTGTTTCAACACCTGTTGCTGTAGTTACTGCAATAGGAAATGCAGCTAAAAATGGTGTTTTAATTAAAGGTGGCATCCACTTGGAAGAAGCAGGAGCTCTAAAAGCAATTGCTTTCGATAAAACTGGAACATTAACAAAAGGTGTTCCAGCCGTAACGGACATTATAACGTATAGTGGAAATGAAAATGAATTAATGACTATTACAGCAGCTATTGAAAAGGGATCACAGCATCCACTTGCTTCAGCAATTATGAGAAAAGCAGAAGAAAACAGTTTGGACTTTAATGGAGTATTGGTTGAAGATTTTCAATCTATTACAGGTAAAGGCGTAAAAGCAAAAGTAAATAATGAATTATATTATGTAGGTAGTCCAAATCTTTTTGAAGAAGTACATGGAAGCATTGAAAGGAATCAAGAACGACAGATTATTGAAATGCAGACGCAGGGAAAAACAGTCATGGTGTTAGGAACGGAACAAGAAATCCTTTCTCTTATTGCAGTGGCAGATGAAATAAGAGAAACATCAAAAGATGTCATCAGTAAATTGAACAGCATTGGAATTGAAACAGTGATGCTGACAGGTGATAACCAAAGGACAGCAGTAGAGATTGGAAAACAAGTCGGTGTTTCAGATATTAAAGCAGATTTGCTTCCAGAAGATAAATTGAATTTCATTAAAGAACTTCGTGGAAAGCATAAAAGTGTGGGAATGGTTGGAGATGGCGTGAATGATGCACCTGCTCTTGCAGCTTCCACTGTTGGTGTGGCAATGGGTGGTGTTGGAACTGATACAGCACTAGAAACAGCTGATATTGCTTTAATGTCAGATGATTTAAGACAATTACCATATACCATTAATTTAAGCCGTAAGGCTTTGACGATTATAAAACAAAATATTACCTTCTCATTGGTAATTAAATTAGTGGCATTGCTGTTA
The DNA here is from genome assembly GCF_052055485.1 of Amphibacillus sp. Q70. Classification (GTDB taxonomy): domain Bacteria; phylum Bacillota; class Bacilli; order Bacillales; family Amphibacillaceae; genus Amphibacillus. Next base: position 692,595 of record NZ_CP197171.1, read on the forward strand.
GTTATACCTGGTTGGTTAACGCTATGGATAGCGATATTTTCCGATATGGGAGCAACATTACTTGTAACACTAAACAGTTTAAGGTTATTGAAAAGTAAAGAATAACAATTTTGTTTAAAGAGGAAAGGGATAACATTTGTTATCCCTTTAAAATTTGAATAAATTTTCTTTTCATCGTTATATTTTCGATTTGATGAGTATGCGTTGAATCCATGTAGTTAAAGTAAAAGGTTTGTTTTTATAATGTTTTTTACACATTACTATTGATATATACCGAAACCCAGTAGAGAAGATATTCATGTTACACAACGCCTCAAAGAAACTGGTAATTTGCTGGGCATTCAAGTTTTAGATCATTTAATTATTAATGGCGTTAATCAACAGGAACACTATTCTTTTAAATCCCAAGGTGTATTGGAAACCACGGAAGCCTACAGTATCGCCACAACAATAAGGAATGAAGAAACGAATTATAATTCTACAAAGGGAGAAAGTGTTGACTTTAATGTGCCAATACAAGAACATAGCTACCCTTTACCGGACACCGATATAAGCATTGTAGACCGCAACTCCTACGGATACTTATATGATGAGATGCTACCACTAACAAAGGAACGTGCCGCAGAATTGTTTGATCAGGATTTGCCAGTGTACTTGCTTTATGAGGATAATACTGAAGGGATGGCACTTGACATAGAAGATATAGACAATCATGATGGTATCTTTGGCGTGGAGCGTGCCGATTGGATTACCTTTAAGGCCTTTGAAGAAATGAAAGAAACTGAAAAGTTTTCTGTATCAAAGTTGGAGCAGCCTCGCCCTTTTCTTCAAAGAAACTATTTAGAAACAGCTGAAAAATCAGTAGAGCAAAATTATAACCAACTGGACGGTATTATTAATAATAAGCCTACTGTAACTGAACTAGAGCAAAAAGGAGAAAAGAAAAATTCTGTAGTAGAACAGCTTAAAGCAAAGTCATTCATAGAGAAAGATAAGCAGAAAAAAATCCCTCAAATGAATACGAAAAAGGAGCGATGATCCTAGTGAAATTTACCATAGAAGAAATAAATTTAATATGTATCTACAATACAGGCTCAAGAGAAGGTTTGCTTTCGGAACTTACAGAAATGCAAACTCACTTGGCGCAAGATGAAACGGAACTTTTGGAGCTTACACAATCAGTTATAGATAAGATAACTGCGATGAGTGGTGGCGAGTTTGATAGTATGGCAGCAGAACTGATTGTTGATTTTGAAGGATAAGTTATAAATCATAATGAATTTATTATCATCTTGAATAAAGTCAATAAGAATTATTTTTTATTATTAAATAATTCTTATTGACTACATAGATGAATATCTATATAATATATACATAGATGATCATCTATGTAAGGGAGGTGAAAATATATGATACATTATGAAGAAAATGCAAAAATACTTAAAGTCTTATCAGACCCAAATAGATTAAAAATTATCGATATATTATCCTGCGGAGAAAGATGTGCATGTGATATATTAGAGTTTTTTGATTTTTCTCAACCAACTCTTTCGCATCATATGAAATCACTTGTGGATGTAGACCTTGTTAACGTAAGAAAGGAAGGTCTTTGGAACTATTATTCATTAAATGAAACTAAATGTAACGATACTGTCACGGTATTACAGAATGTTTTCAATAATACTAAAAATTGCATTTGCTATGAAATAGGATCTAAAGAAGATGAAGAAAGTTCTTTAATTAATAAATAAAGGAGATGTTAAAATGAAAAATATGGTTATATTTGATCCAGCTATGTGCTGTGCAACAGGAGTATGTGGGCCATCTGTTGATAAGGATTTATTGAGGGTTTCCACGCTTTTAAATCGATTAGAAAAGAAAGGTGTAACAGTTGAAAGACATAATTTAACGAACAACCCACAGATATTTGTTGATAATAAGATAATTAATAAACTTTTAAATGATGAAGGTGTGGATATTCTACCTGTAACCATAGTTGATGGTGCGGTTGTAAAAACGAAGGAGTATCCTACGGATGAAGAGTTTGTAAGTTTATTAGACATACCAGCAGAATATATCCTGTCCGAATTAAAAGCTAGAAAATTAAAAAATGAAAATAGATAGGGGGATTCTATGTATAAAGAGTTTAACTTAGAAGATATCAATCTAACTAAATATATGTTTTTTACAGGTAAAGGTGGCGTAGGTAAAACCTCTATTGCATGTGCTATTGCAGTAACGCTGGCAGATATGGGAAAGAAGATAATGTTAGTAAGTACCGATCCAGCTTCGAACCTTCAAGATGTTTTTGATACTGAATTGGATAATAAAGGAGTAGAAATTAAAGAAGCACCTAATCTTACAGTAGCAAATTTTGAACCAGAAGCTTCAGCCGCTGAATACAGAGAAAGTGTTATAGGCCCATTTAGAGGGAAACTTCCTGAGGTTGCAATAAAAGATATGGAAGAGCAGCTATCAGGCTCTTGTACAGTAGAAATTGCATCTTTCAATGAATTCTCAGGTTTTATTACTGATGAGAAAGCGGCAGAAGAATATGATCATATTATATTTGATACAGCACCAACGGGGCATGCTCTAAGAATGCTTGAATTACCATCAGCTTGGTCTGATTTTATAAGCAAGAGTACTCATGGCGCTTCCTGTTTAGGCCAGCTTTCTGGACTACAAGAAAAACAGGAGATATATAAGAAAGCAGTAGAAAATCTAGCGGATGGAGAAAAAACTACTTTAACTTTGGTTTCAAGACCCGAAAATTCAGCATTAAAAGAAGCTGAGAGAGCATCTAAAGAACTTCAGGACTTAGATATAAGAAATCAACTTCTAATAATTAATGGAGTATTACAAAGCCATGACGATGCACTATCTAATTTGATTTTTGACAAACAGAATTATGTCATGAGTAATATGCCTGAAGGTCTAAAGGGTCTTGATACTTATGAAATACCTTTAAGACCATATAACATTGCAAGTGTAGGTAATCTAAGAACATTTTTTGTTGATGACGAAGTTGATTATATAGAAGTAACACTAGATAATGATAATACACAAGGATTAAAGGATGTAATTGAAGATCTATACAATAATGATAAAAAAATAATATTTACCATGGGTAAAGGTGGCGTAGGCAAAACTACAATTGCAGCTTCCATTGCAGTTGAATTGGCAAAGAAAGGTAAAAAGGTTCACTTAACAACGACAGATCCAGCAGATCATATAGGCCATGTGGTTGATGAAAGCTTTGGAATAACAATGAGCAATATAGATGAAGAGGAAGAATTAGAAAAATATCGAGAAAAAGTATTAAGTAAAGCAAGAGAAGCAAATGCTTCCCAAGATGATATTGATTATATAGAAGAGGATCTGAGAAGTCCTTGTACTCAAGAAATTGCAGTGTTTAATGCTTTTGCTGAAATAGTTGAACGTTCTGAAGATGAAGTAGTAGTAATAGATACAGCTCCTACGGGACATACATTATTATTATTGGAGTCCACTGAAAACTATGATAAAGAAATAGCCCGTACTCAAGGCGAGACACCAGAGTCTGTAAAGAATTTATTGCCAAAACTTAAGGATGATAAGTTAACGGAGGTCTTAATAGTTGCTCTACCAGAAGCTACTCCTTATTATGAAGCAAAGAGATTGCAAGAGGATTTAGATAGAGCTGATATATTTAGTAAATGGTGGATTATAAACTCAAGCTTCTATGCAGCTGATACAACGAATGAAATATTACGTGCAAAAGCAAGTAATGAAGTGGAATGGATTAAGACCATTGATGATGAATCGAAGGGCAATTTTGCAGTGATTAAATGGACTCCAGAAGAATTAAAGGGTGAGCAATTAGCAGCTATATTATAATAAAAAATATATAGGGAGGCCTTAGACCTCCCTTTTGAAAGGATGATAATTATGTCGAAGGAAAAATTACCTTCAGGGATAAATTTTTTTCAAAAGTACTTAACGATCTGGGTTGCCCTTAGCATGGTAGGTGGGGTGCTAATTGGTAGATACTTACCTGCAATACCTGGATTTTTTGGTAGATTTGAATATGCTAATATTTCAATACCGACAGCTATACTTATTTGGGTAATGATCTATCCTATGATGATGAAGGTAGATTTTCAAAGTGTAAAAAATGTAGGGAAAAATCCGAAAGGTTTGTACGTAACCTGGATATCAAACTGGCTTATAAAGCCTTTTACTATGTATGCGATAGCTTCATTTTTCTTCTTTGTAATTTTTAAGAATCTCATAACATCTGAACTTGCAACAGAGTATCTAGCAGGAGCAGTTTTACTAGGAGCTGCGCCATGTACAGCAATGGTATTTGTATGGAGCACATTAACAAAAGGTAGCCCAGCTTATACAGTTGTTCAAGTAGCAACGAATAATTTAATCATATTAGTAGCATTTATTCCGATAGTTAAGTTTTTACTAGGAGTTGGTAATGTAGTAGTTCCGTGGGCTACTTTAATATTATCAGTTGTCCTCTTTGTAGTAATTCCATTAGCAGGAGGTATATTTACTAGGTTACAAGTGACAAAGAATAAAGGGTTAGATTATTTTGAAAATGAGTTTTTACCTAGATTTGATGGTGCAACAACAATAGGGTTGTTATTAATGCTGGTATTATTATTTTCATTCCAAGGTGAAACAATATTGAATAATCCTTTACACATTTTGCTTATAGCTGCTCCACTTACTATTCAGACATTTTTAATCTTCTTTATAGCATATGGAGCATGTAAATGGGTTAAATTACCTTTTAACGTAGCAGCACCAGCCAGTATGATAGGTGCCTCAAATTTCTTTGAGCTAGCAGTGGCAGTCGCAATAGCATTATTTGGAATGGATTCCCCAGCTGCACTTGCAACAACTGTAGGAGTTTTAACTGAAGTACCATTAATGCTATTTCTTGTGAAGATAGCAAACAGCACCAAGCATTGGTTTCCAAGTAAGAACTAATTGGAGGTATACAGATGAAAAAAACAGTTGCTTTTATATGCGTCCATAACTCGTGCCGATCCCAGATGGCAGAAGGGTGGGCTAAAAAACTAGGTGATGAAGTATTAGATGTCTATTCAGCAGGAACAGAAAATTATCCAGAAGTAAAACCTCTAGCTGTTGAAGTAATGGAAGAGGCAGGAGTAAAGATGAATGGGCATTATCCCAAATTATTAACTGATATTCCAGATGAGGTAGATATTTTGATTACAATGGGTTGTAATGTGGTTTGTCCATTTGTTCCAAATAGTCATAATGTGGATTGGGGTTTGGATGATCCTTCAGGTGGACCAATAGAGGGATATAGAGAAGCCAGAGATATTATAAGGGAAAAGGTAGAAGATTTAATTAAAAGAATTAAAAATAATGAGTTTTAATTTAAGTAATTCAATTTGTTATTCTTAATCTAATATAAGTATAATTATTACCCTGTTTTTAAGGTATTATTAAAAATTAAATTGTACAATTTAAGGGCAACCTTGTCATTTCTGACTTGGTTGCCTTTTGTATTTCACAAAAAGTAAAGGAGGAACGATATGCCTACAAAATTGCAAGCGATGTCAGAGCTGGCGGAGGATACCGCCAAACGAATTACAAGTAGTCTTGCAGATTGGACTGGTTTTCTGACCACTGTGGGGCGGCTATATAAATACCCTTACCATGAACAGCTGATGATTTACGCACAAAGACCTGATGCAACGGCTTGTGCGGAATATGACCTGTGGAACAACAAAATGAACCGATATGTCCGACGTGGATCAAAGGGAATTGCATTACTTGACCCCGCTGGAGATACCTTAAAATTAAGATATGTTTTTGATGTTTCCGATACAGGTAGCAGAGAAAACTCTCGCCGCCCTTATCTTTGGAATATGCAGGAATATCATAAAGAACCGATTTTAGAAACACTAAAGGATAAGTTTGATATAGAGGATAATCATCTTGCCGATGCTTTTCATAACATTGCAAGAAATATGTCCAAAGCGTATTATGATAATCACAAAGGGGATATTCGCTATCTCATCGAAAACAGTTTTTTAGAAGAATATGATGAGGATAATCTTCAAAAGGCTTTTGAAGATGCGGCTACCGTCAGTACAGCATATACTTTGATGAAACGATGTGGACTGGATACGAAAGGCTATTTTACCCATGAGGATTTTTTAAGCATCTTTGACTTTAATACTGTTGATACTGTTGCCTTATTAGGCACAGCAGTCAGCGAACAATCGGAGCAGATATTTAGGGAAATAGCTCTTACCATTATAAAAACAGAACGTGAAAGGAGCCAAGCGTATGAACGAAATCACTTACAGCAGGAACGGGGATTATCTGATACCCAACATTCAATTGACAGAGCAGACCAGCAACGAGGAACAGAGTCCACTAGGCAAATACGGCAGAATGAGGAAACAATATCTTCAGGAACACAGGAAAGCATTATTTCATTCCCTACTCCTATCGGAGAAACTGTTCCCTCATCTGTTAGAAATCGACCAAGCAGCCAACAAGAGGTTAGAACAGATAATGACGGATTTACAGAAAGCACAGACCCCGCCGGACAAGATGACACATCAGATGGAATGGGTGGGTTACATGAACAATCTGAAAGCACAAGCGGAGGAAATCATACGGACGGAACTTATACACAATTAAGTCTTTTCCCCACAGAGCAGGAGCAGATACAAAAAATAACGGAGAACATAGAGGTTGATAAGCCTTTACGTCCCTCCGTTTTTTCTATGTCTCAAGAGACCATTGACCATATTTTAAGAACAGGAAGCAATAGCAATGACAGCTTATTAAGAATCACTTCATTCTATCAAAAGGAGAAGTCTATAGAAGAAAAAGCAGATTTTTTACAAAAGGAATACCAAGGTGGCAAAGGGCTTCATATAGAGGGAGAAAAAATCTCTATATGGTTTCATACCGATGGTATTCATATGGCTAAGGGAGAAACTGCTCTCTATGCTCGTTCCAAGGAAGTCATTGGCTGGACGGATGTTGCAGGGAGAATTGAGGCACTTTTAAAGGACGGACAATATGTAACACCGGATACCTTAGAGAATGCAGCTGAATTTGAAAGACAACAGCTTGCAAAAACAATTTGGTATCTACAAGCAAGACTTTCTTATTTTCCATTGCTAAGCCTATGCCTAGATTGGCACAGGTAGTTGTTTTGCCAACGCCACCTTTTTGGTTGGCTATGGCAATGGTTTTTGCGTTCAATTCTGTTCCTCCTTTCAATTTTGAGCACAAAAAAGAGCTAGTCCTATAAACTAACTCCTTTGTAAAAAGGATACTCTTTAATTTTATCTATATAAAAAAGTTGCTACTCAAAATAAGAGCAAGCAACTTTTTGTTTTCATGTTCAATTTTAATTACTGGCTAACTCCAAAATGTTTTAAATCAACTTTGATTGTCCCTACCTTTTCAGGTGTTGGGTGCTTTCGTTCATTCTTTAATTCTTCTACAGCATTAGGAACATCATACATTGGCAATCCTAAATCTCTTTTTAATTCTACAATATAGATAGTATCCTCTTGATTGTAATTTGACATTTATCGACAAAAGTTGCTAATGACTGCAACATAATTCAGATAAACATATCTGAATCATTGTTTTTGGTTCTGCAGTTTGCAAGTAATAATTTTTTGTCGATAGTCTATACTAAAAAATTCTATTTGCTGCCATAGCAAGTTGAATTGATAATCTAATGGGAAGAGATGCATCCGCCATCTGATTCATATCTCCTACGAAAAACAAATCTTTTATCGGATAATAAAAAGCAAATGAACCTGTTGATCCAGAATGTCCAATTAATTCACCTTTACCCATAAAAAGACTAATCGGTCCACTTAAAGAAATTTGCATATACCCCCCTCCATAATGAATCGGTCCCATAGAAGCCTGAAGCTTATTATAAATTGATAGACGGCTAAAAATACTCTTATCAAACAATTTTCCTCCAAAGAATGCCTTTATAAATATCATTAATTCTCGAGCAGTAGTTATACAGCCCCCACTTGCACCACTGCTAATCACAAACTTAGGACGGTAGATAACCTGATTCATATAATAGATTTTAGGTATTTCATCATGATTATCTCCAGGAAGATAGGTGTTCTCTAACCCAAGTGGTTCAAAGATATACTTCTCATATGCTTTGAATAATGTTAAACCACTCTCTTTTTCCACGATTTGTCCCAGTATATCAAAGTTTATATCTGCATAGTAAGCTTTCCCTTTATTTCTAGGTTCAAAATGGGGCTTTAACTTCTTAACTTCACTTATGGTATCGTAAAAATTAATATAAAAATCCTCCTTTAAGATTCTATTTATTAAGCTATTTTCCCCTTCTAAGTACACATCAGGTAGCCCGCTTATTTGAAACAGTAAATCAGATATTGTTAGCTCCAAAGAGTAATCCCTACCGTTATAGATATGAATCCCTTTTAAAATATTTATATCAAAATACTTTATAATTCTATCTTCCAAGGATAATTTATCCTGCTCTAACAATATTAAAATACAACTGGTAGTAAATAACTTTGTAATACTAGCCATAAGCAATGGAGAATTTAATTCCTTTTCTCCATATCTTTTCATAAGTGAGAATTTTCCGCCGGTGTCTTCAATTAGTAAAATTCCCTCATGAATTTTCCTTGAACTTGTAAATTTATTAAAAACTTTTTCAAATTTCTCTGTTTTAATATTTGTCATAGTCACTCCCTATATTTAGCTCGTATTGATTTTATATTTCTACAGTACTTCTTCCAATATATAATCTAAAACCAGACATTCCAAATCACTTTTAAAAAGAGTTCCCTCTAATAATCTTTATTTCCTACTTATTTTACCTGTTTTTTCATTTCCACGTTTGAAATTACCAGTAATTTTAGCCATTATCAATTGTGCTTCCACTCTATCTGCTTTTGATACTTTCGATAAAAACTTTTCACTTTCCTTGCCCTTTAATATCATAATTTGCTTCCCATACCAAGAAATAAATACTTTATTATCTTTCGATACTCTATACGAGAAAATCTCTTCTTTGAGTTTATTTCTTTTATCTATACCATCCAATTTTTCCACTCCTTTCTATAAATATTTCTAAAACACCTACCCTACTTTAAGGCATTATATAATATCTCCAATACATAGGTTGTATGGTCTATTTTTTTGTTTAGGTTACTTCTCCAATTATCGGATAGCTTATATGAACTCAATGCTGTCCCAAAATCCCAAAGGTCGTCCTCACCTTGTCTATTTATGAGCCATTCTATCTCATCATTAAATTCCTCATAAAAGCCATCAAATAGTGATACTATACGCATCGTATGTATCCAGCTGGATAATTCCTTAGTGTTTTTAATCCGTTCAGGTTTTTCATATAATCTTGTATTAGTATAAAAAATAGTCTCTGGATAGCAGTGTAGCCACTGCAGATATCGTCTTTGTATATCTACTGGTATTTTATCTTTAATATGAGCAAATAAAATAATATTGTTGATACTGTTCAATCCTATATACTTGCCATGAATATTTACACCAAGCACTCTTTTTGAAATACGATCTACTTGGGAACCATCATATAAACCATTTTGAAAACTATTCTGTAATATGTATATCCATTTTAAACAGTTTTCTGTATAGTGAGGATTTTCAGAATTAAACAATGCTAATCTTGATATAATAAATAGGGGGACTGCTGGTTTGAACCACTTATTTTTTTCCCAAGCATCAGGCCATAGTGATAAATCGCTGATCATATTTTCCATATGAATACATGCCTTATCAATAATCTCATCCCCTCGTTTTAAACCAAGTGCATATAAATAGAGCACTGCTGATTCTGTGGTCTTGTATTTTTGCTTTACCTTAGAATCTTGACTATGAAATCTTCCCCAGCCACCATCACAATGCTGCTCGTTTTTTATATCTTGTACCCATTTACTACAGTTTACTTTTCTTCTAAGATCCATCATAATTTCTGGGTTTGAATCATTACTTCTGAAATTAGTTACAATCTTATATTTGACAACATCAGAAGGATTCTGTGATAATAGGATTTCTGATGCTTCCTTTAGATCAAACATATGAATCGATCACCCTTTTCCTTTATTAAAAGCTATTCTAAATTATGAAATACCCCTTCGTATATTTCCGAATAATACAAGATTAGTAGGCTTCTGAATGTCAAATCACATATACGTCTTTCTTCTTTACGCCAGTCCTTTTCCAATGCCAAGCCTGTATAAGTACCCCATTTTGTAAAATAATAATGACTTAGCTTGTTTTTGAATATTCCGTCATTTTCGCTTAAAATATGAATAAGAAAATCAACTTGATCCTTTAACTCACCTATAGATTTCACTACCCCAAGTCTAGACAGCAATTCCATTCGATGAAACCACATCATCCAATCTTTATCTTCAAAGGCATCCACATCTGGATGAAAATTGTGCATACAAAAGGAAGCGGGTGCAATTAATTGGTGTCCATTTAATACAAGTATATCCGGAATCGGAGATAATCTTATTAATTGACCGATTGACGAAGTAATTATTTCTTCATTTTCTTTACTTCTCCATGTCTTTGTAAAAGCAAGCAGCCTAAGGTCATATATGCTGGGCCATTTCACTTCATCCTTAAAAATCAGTTTATTTTTATATCCTTCTGTAATGTCTTGTATTCTGTCTATAGAAAGTATAAATTTAAACTTATCCAGTGCATTTTCTATTTGTTCTTTGATGAAATCTTTATTTTCTATCCCTGCATAAGCAAAGATAGTAGCCCTAATCAACTGTGAACCTCCAAACCCTTTTTGGTCTAAGATCTTACCCACATTAAATAAACAGCCTTTATCAAAGGTATCCACTCTTCTTTCTAATTCATCTAACATTTTTCGAATTGGAAATTGCTCAGATAAAAGACCTTTTTCCGATAACACTCTTATTGCAGTTTCAATTCCCTTCTCGCTATGAAAATCTTCATCGATCCAACCATCTACATTTTGTTTTACTATAAACTGCTGAATCAGTTTATCTTCTAAAATTTGACTTTGCAACTTTTCTTTTTCATAGGAATCTATATCCTTTAAGATTTCCTTTTTTATCCTGTATCTTATGGATGCACCTGCATGATCCAATAAAAATTTTAATGATTTATTCATATACCCTTGTATGATATAGCCAACAATTACAATCATACGCTCCTTTCACTTTTAATATACACCTGTGTTTATTTACGATCTTAGTAATTTTTAATTTTGCAGCTCTAATAATAAAGGTGTTATTGTATTTTTATCGGTAAAATCTACTTTTGCTCCATATGTAACTAAAAGTTCTCTATCGTCATCTGTTAATTCATTAGAATTCTTTTTAGAAATTATAATTTTAAGCATTGCCATCATAGTTTTGTCTATTATCCCTAGCTTTTTATAATCAATTCCACCACGTAAATGGTAAAAGCTTATATTATCACGTATTTCTTTTGGAAAATTTTTTTCTATAATTGGAACAAAAACTTCCTTCCTATCGGTTGAAGCCAAGCCTACTGTAAATACTATTATTTTTTTGTCTTTTAAGGCCTCAAAATTCTTAGTAAGGATAGAAATTCCACCAATTCCACTGGCATATAAGCCACCTCCATAAATAATCGTATCGTATTCCATTAGTTTCTTAATCTCTATTTCTGAGGATTCAAAGGAATCTGCTTTCGTTTCTTCAGCAATCCACTGAGCATATCTTTTAGTGCTTCCATATTTTGATTTATATACTACAACTATATTATTCATAGATTTTCCCTCCTATCCTCCAAGAAATTAAGATAATTCTTCTTCGATATTCTGTATACTATCCATCAGTCTAAATAAAACTTCATCAAGTTCTTGAATCTCACTGTTTCTTAACACGCTAAAAAATTCTTCAATAAATTTATGGTCCTTATTTTGTCGCACTTTCATATACTCTTCAATTTTCTTTGTAGAATATATTCGAAGCACACGATTGTCCAGTTCATCTTTCTCAATAGTTAAAAATCCTTTTTCTTGAAGCCTAATAGCAAGCTGTTTTGAATTTTGGTGAGATGTTCCCATTTGATTAGCTAATTGACTAAGTGTGGGGGGATTTTCAAAAAAAGTCGACAGTGTCAGCATAAAGAACCATTGCTTGGTTGTAAGCTCCCCAAGGAAACTATTTCCAATGGTCTCCAGCTTATTGGATAATAAAAATATCATTCCAAAAATACGATATCTTTTATCAATATCATGTAACCTTTCTAATTCTCTCATATTAATCTCCATTCTATCGCTGTCGCTCAAATTATCTTTTTCAATCTAATCTCCATATAGGATAAATAAAGGTAATGCATTACCTTTATTATAGATTAGCTTGATAATCATGTCAAACTAAAATACCTGGTACATTATCTTATTTTAGTGCCAATAATACTTTTAACGTGAGTATCTTTATCCCACAAATCTAAAAAGATTAGTATATAAAAGTTTTCAAACTATGATGCTTTCTCTCTGTTTAGATATGCAAAAGGATGTCCTTTTCTGAACATTCTATAATCTACAACCTAAATTTGAACCTTTAGGGCGTATATATATTCCACATGGTGTTCACCTGTTACATACTCTATTACATATTCTTTGGGTATTATATAGGTATAAAGTGTTTTACCTTCCCTGCCCTCATCAGCTTTCTTGCAGTACCATCACCAATACCATCTAGCATTTCTCTAAACTGTTCAAGTGTCACAATGTCAGGATACTCTTTAAACCTTAAGCAAGACTTTCTTATTTTCCATTGCTAAACCTATGCCTAAGTTGGCACAAGTAGTTGTTTTGCCAACGCCACCTTTTTGGTTGGCTATGGCAATTACTTTTGCGTTCAATTTTCTTCACCTCCAATGGGTATAAAAAAACGCCATCTATAGGCTCGTCTGCCTTTTAGATAGCGTTATGCGTGGTTATTCGGTTATTTATTATATTTTATTTTTACTGAAACCCTTTGTTATCAACGGGTTCGGGAGTTGAGCATAAATGAACGCCCCCACCGGGGCCACGGGGCCTACTGGACCTACCGGTGCCACTGGAGCTACTGGACCTACGGGACCGACTGGCGCCACTGGGGCCACGGGAGCTACTGGACCTACCGGACCGACTGGCGCCACTGGAGCTACTGGACCGACTGGACCGACTGGCGCTACTGGAGCCGCGGGACCTACCGGACCTACAGGCGCTACTGGAGCCACGGGACCTACCGGACCGACAGGTGCCACTGGAGCCACGGGACCTACCGGCGCTACTGGAGCTACAGGACCTACGGGACCTACAGGCGCCACTGGAGCTACTGGGCCGACTGGACCTACGGGCGCTACCGGAGCCACTGGGCCGACCGGACCTACGGGTGCTACTGGAGCCACGGGACCTACCGGTGCCACTGGAGCTACTGGACCTACGGGACCGACAGGCGCTACTGGAGCCACGGGACCTACCGGACCGACAGGCGCTACTGGAGCTACTGGACCTACGGGACCGACCGGACCTACAGGCGCCACTGGAGCCACTGGGCCTACCGGACCGACGGGTGCCACTGGAGCCACGGGACCTACCGGACCGACAGGCGCTACTGGAGCCACGGGACCTACGGGACCGACAGGCGCTACTGGAGCTACTGGACCTACGGGACCGACCGGACCTACAGGCGCCACTGGAGCCACAGGACCGACCGGACCTACAGGCGCCACTGGAGCTACTGGACCTACGGGACCGACAGGCGCCACTGGAGCCACTGGGCCTACCGGACCGACGGGTGCCACTGGAGCCACGGGACCTACCGGACCGACAGGCGCTACTGGAGCCACGGGACCTACTGGACCGACAGGTGCTACCGGAGCCACAGGACCTACTGGACCGACAGGCGCCACTGGTGCCACAGGACCTACCGGCGCTACTGGAGCCACAGGGCCTACCGGACCTACCGGACCTACCGGACCTACAGGACCTACAGGACCAACTGGGCCGACGGGACCTACCGGACCGACCGGGCCTGCATTTGCTGAAAATGGTTTTGCTGCAACTCAAGGAACAATGACTGTATCTGGATCTGAACAATTAATTAGCTGGTCTACGTTACCACCTTCTTATCCTAACCCTAACTTTGACGCATTAGATGGAATATTCACTGTCCCTGAAACTGGCCGTTACTCTATTGATGCAACAATTAACTACCAAACGACTGCTGCACTCACCGTTTCTCTTGGAGCGGGTGTAAACCCGGCTTTTGAAGTTCAACGAATTACGCCAGACCCTACAACATTAATAGCCGGCTTATTCCCTATATTGAACGTAAACGTTGCCCTGCTCTTGACCTTAAGAGCTGTATTAGGAAATGGAACTGTAACTCTGGCAGGAGAGGTCGAACTTAACGCTGGAGATCAGATTGGTCTATTCTATGTAGCTAATGGGTTGACTATCGGCTTAGACTTGGGCGGTTCTGATCAGCAAGGTATTTATTGGTCAATCAATCAAATCGCATAATCTTAATCTGGAGTGCGCCTCAGCACTCCAGATTTTTTTAATATATAGTAAAAATTTATATCAATTAGATATAAACCTTACTTCAGGGTGTATATCCCCATCAAGTAAGGGATATCACAATCCTTTACAAACCAACCGTTACTCTTACCTGTCTTTAAGCATAGACAGCAAGTAGGCTAAAGCCAAATAACTTAAAAGTTTGCTTTTATAGTTGAAAGTTGATCGTGTGTTAACCATGGATCCAACAGCTACAAATCACTTATAGTAAGATGATATAAAAGGAGACCTCAATTAAAGAGGGACTAAGCTTACACAATCTATGCCATGCCAATTTTAATGATGATGGAATAAAACCATGTACAGAAGTGACGATTCCCAGGTTTTATTTTCCAAATATCAGAATAACAATGGCATGAGACATCATAACTTAGTGCTTCCCTCCTACTCACTTTTCTTACATTAGGCTATCATCCAATTATGGAACAGCCTAAATCAGCTAATCATACGATACATGTATAGCTAATCATCTATAGTGTAGAGAAGCAAAATGAAACATAAGTGAACTTTTTGAATATCACAGTTAAAATTCCACCCAATAAAGAGAAGGCAACTGATAGACTCTCAGCTTTTTAAAGAAATAGATTGTTACACACCATCAAAGCAGAAAGAGAGAGAAAGTTGAATATACTAAATGAATTAATGAGCTTTTCTGTAGACTTTTCTTAATTAAATGGTTACACACTTTGAGTAAAGATCCTAAGGATAGATTAAAAGCAATCGTAAAAAGAAATGGTGAAATAACGATTACGCTTAGTCTTAATAGATCATCAGTGATAATTACCAAGCTAAATTCCCGTGAATAGTGATTATCCTAACGGTATTAATAGGATAATAAAATAGCTATTTGGAAAGCTTATAATGCTTCTCTTCACCTTTAACTATCTTGTCAAATTTGTAAAGAAACCTTTATAGAATCAACTTAAGAATTCAGGAGGAAAGCAAGTGGAAACAACACCAAAGATTACCTTATGTATGATTGTCAAAAACGAGGATACCTTCCTAGAAAAATGTTTATCCAGTGTGCAGAGCTCTGTAGAAGAAATAGTTATTATTGATACAGGTTCTACCGACGGTACCATCGATATCGCTAAAAAATTCCAAGCAAAGATTTATCATTATCAATGGGATAATCATTTTGCAAATGCAAGAAATGAAGCTTTGCCCAAAGCTACCGGTGATTGGATATTATGGCTAGATGCAGATGAATGCCTAGATACACAGGATTCCGAAATCTATAAAAAAATATTAAAAGATAAGAAAGAAAATATACTTTTTCTTCCAATAACCAGTTTTATCGGTGAACGTTTAGACACTCAAGATCAAGAATCCTACATCCATTACCAGCCTCGACTCTTTCGTAATCATCAAGGCATTCATTTTATAAATCGAATTCATGAAACCTTAGATGGAAATCCCAGTGAAATAACAACGGGTATACTGGATCTCTCTATCCTTCATTATGGTTATATTGATGAAGTGGCTGGAAAAAAGGATAAATCAACGCGCAATAAAAAAATTCTACAATTAGCAGCAAAGGAAAAAACACATAGTCCTTGGATCGAATATCATCTCGCCAGCGAGTATTACCGCCATAAAGATTATAATCAAGCATTCAAATACGTCAATCAATCTATCTTCAATTTTCTATTAGAAGGACAAAAACCCCCTTCTCTACTCTACAAACTGAAATATGACATGCTAATTCGAACCCATAGTATGGATCAAGTGCTACCAGGCATTGATAAAGTTCTCTACTTATATCCAGATTATGTCGATCTACATTTTTATAAAGGATTAATTTTACTTCGTCAATCTGATTATAAAGCAGCGAAAACATGTTTTGAAAAATGTCTGGAGCTTGGTGAAGATCATCCTAACTATTTAATTCTAAAAGGCGTTGGAAGTTTTCGAGCTGAGCACTATAAGAACATTTGCTCAGAGAAGATCAAGTCATTAGACAAAAAATAATGTAAAGGAAAACCTATCGAAATTGAAGGTTTGACCAAATGAGAAAAGCTCAATCGGCCAAGCCTTTTTGTCCTTTAATGAAATAATTTTACGGTATTATACTTATGATTCGTTTCCGATCAGCCTAATTCAAACTCAAACTTAATGTTTGAAAAGTTTCTGATAAATACTGTCTGCTTTCTCTGTTATAATAAAAGTAATTCAGTTTGTTGTATAAATCAGCAAATCAAGGTGAAAGAAGGAATACTAATGAGTCGATTATATATTAAACAAAAGGTATTTAGCTTAGGTGAGCAATTTACGATTAAGGATGAAAATCAGGTAGATAAATATTTTGTTCGCGGGAGCTTTCTATCTATTCCAAAAACATTCGAGATTGAGGATATGAATGGTGACCATGTAGCAGCTATCACAAAAAAGGTCTTCAGCCTACTACCTAAATTCTTTGTTGAGGTTGATGGCAAGGACATCTTGACAATCGCTAAGGAATTTACTTTCTTTAAAGACAGTTATCGGATTGATAGCTCTAATATACAGGTGCGTGGCAACTGGTGGGATAAACACTTTGAGGTGTTTCGCCAAGGAGAGAAAATTGCCCACGTCAATAAAAAATGGTTGACATGGGGAGATACGTTTGAAGTTGATGTTTATGATGAGGATTATCAACATATAGCGATTGCGATTGTCATAGCAATAGACTTTGTGAAGTCAAGTGAGAGGAATTCAGCGGCAGGCTCCAATTAAATTTTAAATAATAATTAATTTCATTATCATTTAACACAGATAAGATACCTCAAAACACATTAGAATTTCTAAGGGGTAAAATTAAAATGGGAGAGGCAAATATATGCAACTACTTTCTGAACAAATATTATGTGAATTAACACCAAATCGCTTGCTAAACTATTGGGAGGGCTTTGCAAGTACTGCTTTTGCTATCTATGATGATAAGGACGTCTTTCTATTTAATCATCCTAAATGTAAGCAACAACAATATATTAAAATTAATAAAGATGAACAATTCAATGCTTGTACTCTCATCCTATTTGAAGAATATCCTACAGCTATTGTGGATGTCACTTCATATGAAACATTGGATCAAATCTATTCCTTACTTGTTCATGAACTATTTCATGGATACCAATACCTGTATGGTGAAAATCGTTTCCCAGATGAATTAATTGGACTTACTTATCTAGTTGATCCCAAAAATGTTCGGCTTCGAATACTAGAAAGACAAACATTATATGATGCAGTAATAACAGATGATCCAAATAAATTACAGCTTTATATTAACCAATTTATTAGTTTAAGGGAGCGTCGGGCAGAATTATTCGAAGAATTTGTTGAGTATGAAAATCTGACTGAAACGATTGAAGGACCAGCTCATTATGTAGAACTTCAAGCCTTGCAAGATATAAGGCAGAATCAGGTGGGTATCCTTGATAGTTTCTCCACTCTATTGTTGGATAGAGCAAATTCTCAGATAAATATTAGGAGAAGTTGTTACGGTTCAGGACTTTTTATTTGCCTCTTACTTGATAAAGTATCGAAAGATTGGCAATTATCATTTACAGAATCCTCTTTAAGCTTATATCATTTTTTTCAAAAACATTTTTCAAATCATCAGCTTGTACCAGTGAAACTTCCAGATAATCAGCAAGAAGTGAATACCATTGTCGATAAAGCTCGGGAATTAAAAATGAGTGTGTTTGAACAATTTAACCAACGCCAAGATAGCAAAATTATCATAACTGGTTTGATAAAAATAATAGGTTTTGACCCGATGAATATCACTGTAATAGATGGGAAAGCCCTTCATCATCACTTTGTAAAATTAAAAATTGGCAATAATGATTATTTGATTCAAAAACCTGTTCATACAACATTTAGCGACGACTTCATGCAAATAGAAACACTACAATTTTACGCAGATGCTCCACCTGAACAAGTAGGAGATCAATTATTCATTGATGGAATGGGATGGATTAAAGGAAGAATTAATTCAATTAACGATAAAGAATGGCAGCTCTTTATCTAACTGAAATGAATCATACTCTATCTATTAAATTCAGTAAGAGAACTTTGTAGCCTCTTCTCTCTTTCCATCAATGGTCACCATTCACATGGACCGAGCTAATAGTGCTAGCCTTAAAGTAAGAAGCTTGTGAATAGTTATTATTTTTTATAAAGTGCCCTCTTGTTGGATTTGAAGTTCATTTGCTTTTTTCTTGAATAGTATGTACTTTACCTTCATAATTAAAGCCAAGCATGAACTATTTGAAAGGGTGAGAAAATGGATAAGGTAAGAAGAAATGACCCTTGCCCATGTGGTAGTGGGCTCAAGTATAAGAAGTGCCATGGCGCATCTAATGTGATTGAAATGAATCCCGAAAGATATAACACTGAATTAGAGCAACTCCATTCAGGATTAATTGACTTTGCCATAAATGAATATGAATCTGAATTGGGAAGAGTCATTGAAAAATATCATCAGCCAAGCATATTTAAAGATGATGAACTCATGAATTTGTATATATCAGGCTTAACTGCCTGGAGTATTTTACAACAACCACTTGAACATGACGAAACCATATTTGACATATACTATAAAAAGAAGCAGAAAAAAATCAAAAATGAACGGGTAAAAAAAATATTTGCCTCATGGTCAAATAGTAGCCCTTCTTTTTATAAGATTGTTTCAATAAATCAAGACGATGTCTTGCTAGAAGACGTCCGGACTAAACACACGTATAATATATCCATGTTAGATGGGGATGAGTTTGAGGAAGGGAATATGTTAATGGGAATTCTAATCCCATTTATAAATGAACATGAATTTCTATTGAGTGTCTTTGAAGTATTTGATGTCAATCAAGCATTGACGAAAATGGCAGAAAAATTAAGTGATGATGACATGATAGAGCGCTTTCCTGAAATATTAGTGGAGGCACTAACTCTAGAAATGACTACATTCGAACTAGAGTGGGATAACCCTCTCTATGACAAGGTTGCTGTCCTTTTTGAAAAACACACCGTGGAAAAGGAAGGGGACGAAGGAACTATTAAAACAGGTCAACTCATTTGGAAGTTGTTTACTGAAAAAGCGAGCCCCACCTTTAAAAAACCTGAAGCTTATGCAGCGGCACTTGAATATATCATCCAACATGTCATTTTTAACACTCCATTCCAAACACAAAAGGAGCTTGCTGAAGAATATCATACCACTTCAGCAACTGTATCGAAAAATGTCCGTAACATAACCGAAACACTCGAAACCGAGCTAAATGATATTATCGATGAACTTATAAGTCTGTCTAATGATGAAGAGGATAATTTTGAACCCATGATGACAGAAAAAATGATGCGTGATATCCAAAAGTTATTGAATGAACAAGAATTTGAAACAGAGGAAGAAGCCCAGCAATTTCTAGATCAGCTACTTAATGATCAAGAGTTCATACCTCCTGTTTCCACTTCTCCGCGTGACTTGGCACAAGACAAGCTTTATGAAGCCAGTCAAACGGAAGGTACTAAGCGAAAAAAGTTGATAAAAGAAGCGTTAGAAATTTATCCAAACAGTCCAGATGCATACTTACTTATGGCCCAAGATGTCAAATCACCGCTAGAGCAATATCAATTCTATTATCAAGCAGTCATTGCTGGCAAGAAAGATCTTGGCGAAGCATTTTTTGAAGAAAATGCAGGTCAATTCTGGCTGATGACTGAAACGAGACCTTACATGCGGGCAAAAGCAGAATTAGCATTTTATCATGCCCATTATGGAGATAAGACGATTGCGATTACAGAATTTAATGACTTACTATCTTTAAATCCAAATGATAATCAAGGTATCAGGTACCCACTACTAACCTTATATATCGAAGAAGAGGATTATCTAGAAGCGGAGAATTTAATTGTTCGCTATGCAGATGATAAAAGCGCTAGCTTCCTATTTAATCAAGCTTTGATCTACTACTTTAAAGATGGGCTAACAGCTAAAACGAAAAACCAACTAAAAAAAGCTGATCAACAGAATCCATATGTAAAGAATTACTTAACAGGAAAAACAGCTATGCCAAAGAGACTGCCTGATCATATAGGGTTTGGCGATCAAGCAGAGGCGGTCATGTACACTCAAGAAAATAGTCAGCTATGGGAAAAAGTAAGCCCACTATTAAATGAATTAGCTGACATGTGAATTAAAGTAGCTAGTAGGGCACCTTGGGGTGTCCTACTAGCTATCTGATTCATTTAATTATAATTATTCACAAGAAGTCAGATCCTACTACTGGATATGTTAAAATATTATATCACTAGTTTTGGATAGCCAAAGCTCACTGTTTTTAAATTGATGGAGGTGCAAAAATTTGAAAATTAAAAATTTTACTTTAACTGCTATTTTTTTATCAATTATTTTATTAGCTGCTTTTACACCATTTGGTTTTATTCATTTAGGTGTCGTTAAAGCAACGATCATTCATATTCCAATTATTATAGCTTCAATTATATTAGGCCCAAAAATCGGTGCCTTTCTAGGACTCATATTTGGATTAACTAGCATTGTAGTCAATACGATTTCACCCTCTTTATTATCATTTGCGTTTTCACCAGCTATTCCTGTTTTAGGTACAGGTCATGGGAGTGTTTGGGCAATATTTGTTGCGATAGTTCCGAGAATCATTCTTGGTTTTATTCCTTATTATCTTTTTAAAACACTGTATAAATCGGAAACAAAGAAAAGGCTCAGTCAAAAACCGACTCTATTTTTAACTGGCTTACTAACCACTTTCATTCATACACTTTTAGTTATGGGTTCGATCGCTTTAATATTCCATGATGCATATGCTCAAGCAGTTAATGCGGATAGTGCAAGTGCTATTTTTATAGCTGTTTTAACTGTGTTCTTTACAAATGGTCTTGCTGAAGCCATTCTTGCTGGAATCGTTACAACAGCAGTCGTTCCCCCACTATTAAAAGTGGTGAATAGATAAGAAGCATTTGATTCTGGTAATTTATTATAAAACGCAGCTTATCACTGCCGCTCTTCGAATCAACTTGTCAGTTAAAACAAGCTATAGGAAACTCCCTAAGGACTTGCGCATTTGCTCTTCCATTTGAACAAGTGCACAAGTCCTAACTGTAAGGATGTTTACTCAATTTAATTTGTTTTAGATAAGTCGTCACACGTTGATCCTCATCAATTGAATATTCAAAACCCATTTTATCTGCCACAAAGCTTGCCGTATCACGAAATAAGTCACCCATTACAAATAGCGCCCGCCAAATACTCTGATACGATCCATCGCCATAAGTAGAAAGCAGTCTTTCCCAGTTTTCTTTTGAAAGAAACTTTTCTAAATACTTACTAGATTTTCCGATACTCACTGAAAAATCGGTTTCAATCCCAACTTGCCACTCGAGCATTTTTAATAACATTGGTCGAACATTTTGATTCAAATGGTCTTGCGCATAGAGAATTTCCTTTCGCCATAAACCTTTAGCAACATATGTTGATACCCACCAGAATTCATTACAGCAATCTGCAAAGTGTTCCACAGTTGGCCTCTTCACCCAATAATCTACATCTGTTGGCAACGGCAGTACGGGAAGGACATTATCCTTATCTAACAAAATAACCGTCAGCTTATCCTCTTGACAATAGTCATTCTTTTCCTCAATCGGGACAAGCATCAAATCGATTCGATTACCATCATTAAACAACATCAAGTAAGAGAATCTACCTCCCAATTCGGGTGGGAACAGCGACATATTTTCAGGTGTTTGCATAATTAGCCGTTCACCAAATGTATCGATCCAATCGGGTTGGTCAATAAAAGATTCCATTTCAGTTACCAGATAAACGATATCAAAATCTTGGAACATATCTTTTGGGACATTTGGATTGGTTCTTGATCCATTCATAACCACGGCACGCACACGTTTATCTTGCTTAGCCACTTCTAAAATCAAATCAAACATTTCCTGCTCAGTACGCATTTATTGATCCCTCTTTTTCATTTAATTAGTTTCATCATAACTAATTAACCAAGCTATTGAAAGAAGATTAACCATAAAACGAAACTTCAATCAGTGGGAGTTGGACCTACAGGATGTAGGTCATGCATATGTTTCTGGTGGGACGAGTAACCGCAGCAATGTTGTCAGGTTAAGCAAAGTAATCGATCAAGAGGGTGGAACAAAAAGATTTATTCATGAACAAACAGAATATGGATATAGAGAGCTCCCCTCCGCAGATGAGATGCTTTCCTCTCGATAGTTGTGACTTGATCATTTTTTAATGGATCTTTTCATCTAAGTTTTTTCATAATTAATAGGGATATTACTCTAAGTAGATATCAGCAACAGCTGAGATGAGATGAACATTCACTAGAAAGTGTGTGATCCCTTGTTTTTTGAATGATTGAACACGCTCCATTTTGCATGAGAAAGTAGATAATAAAGAAGTTGAGACAAAAAACGAGTAGGTCATTCAGAAATTAAACCTTATGTAATCAGAGCGTAGGAAATAGACGTAGACTCCTCGAAAATAAAAGGCAATTTTCTTCGTGCGATGTCTCGCTGACGATGCTTTCCTTGTCCTGTGGGAAAGCGCAGTGTGAAGACCCCGCAGAAAAAGTGTACTTCTTTTTCGAGGAGGCTGAGGACAAGCCCACGGAAAGCGAAGTACATTTCCGAAGCAGTCGTATTAACCTGACAACATTGCTGCGGTTACTCGCCCTATCGAAACCCGTTGTTGCCCCGAGTTTTACGGACAGTTATCTGTGATAAAACTTACTACTCAATAAGGCAAACCGCTATATTAATATTGCCATTTTGTTGTGACAACAGGAAACTATCCAGATTAAGGTACCTTCCCTGGGCCATTTGCATATGGTAATACGACTATTTAATTAAGGAGCTGGGGAACATGCATGATTATCCTTGGATATATCAACAACATCCATATTATTATAATGGAGCCATCTACCCTGACTATAGGCAACCTATATTTTGGGGAAATGACAATGGAATAGAGTATCGGCACCCGCATAATTATCCATATACTTATGATGACTATATCAATTTAAAAGATTATGGTGCAAATCCATTTGTTGTCGATATTGAACAGGCAACAGAACAAAACAACACATTCCGCACTGCTCTATGGACAGGAGAAAACCTGCAAGTTACTCTAATGAGTATTGATGTTGGAGATGATATTGGATTAGAAGTTCATCCTAATGTTGATCAATTCTTACGGATTGAAGCCGGGCAAGGAATTGTTCAAATGGGAGAGACAAAAGAGCAGTTAAACTTGCAAAGAAGAGTTGATGATGATTCAGCTATCATGGTTCCCGCTGGAACATGGCACAATATCATCAACACTGGAAATCGTCCACTTAAGCTTTATTCCATTTACGCACCACCTGAGCACCCGTTTGGTACGATTCATCAAACAAAAAAAATAGCACTTGAAGCTGAAGAGCACGAAGATTAAAGATTATTGATCACAAACGGCTTGAATACCTTAAGAAACAAGGATCAAGCCGTTTAGTATCACTATATAATATGGCTCGCTAATTCAATTATTGACTACTTTTGGTATCAGGCTTAATTTTTAAAGAAAATCGATAAAAAGACAGAAACGAGATAAAAGCACTAACTGACCCAATTAACAATGGCAATAGAAATAAGAAACTTGAGGTAGCTAAGAAAAGTAGGATGAAAAGAGTGAGTAGAATACTGCAAAATGATAGCGGACTCCCGATTGTTATCAAAAGTGAGTTTTTGAATCGGTCCTTCATTTTCATATAGTAATGAACACTTATTGAAAAATAATTTACATTGAAAACAATTAGCATCATGCCAATAATCAACATTATAAGCGCCATCACATTACTTTCTTTACTGAAATAAATAAAATCAATCAGCCAAACAAGCCAGATAATAATCCAAATAAAACCAGAAATAAGACTCTTGAAATAGTTTTCCTTCAAATAATGAAAATAAGTCTTAATTAAAGACTGAATTTCCTTCTTAATGACCCAAGCGCGAACAGTCGCAAACATAGCCATCGTACTTGGAAAAAACA
Organism: Amphibacillus sp. Q70; assembly: GCF_052055485.1. Lineage (GTDB taxonomy): Bacteria > Bacillota > Bacilli > Bacillales > Amphibacillaceae > Amphibacillus. The sequence goes on from NZ_CP197171.1 coordinate 717,293, forward strand.
ATAATGGAACTAATATAATTAATGGTAGGACATGCATGATCCGCCCTGCATCAACCATGATTGTATTTACTAAAACAAGCCCAACTGGAATATTAATGATAAACCAAATAAAATTAACAATGACAAATCTCATTAGCCATTCTGTTAAAGAGTATAAGCTGTGCATGACACTTGAGTAATCTTGCATTTTTTCATCCTCCTACTGAACCCATCTATTTTTCCATCAATATAAAATATTCGGAATAACTTGGTTCAACAGATTCACTTGACTAAAGCTCTAGATAACGATGAGTCCAAAGAAAGTGCACAATCAGCTGAATTGAGCACATTATATAAATTCATACATCATAACACCTTGATTAACTTTTGAAATAAATAATCGTTTATTATAGTTTGAATTTTCAGTTGGGAAATCCTCGCGAAAGTGTGCGCCTCGACTTTCTTTTCGTTTCAACATCGTATTAAGTAGTATTTCGGAAAGCTTTAAAAAGTTATTTGTTTTGATGACTAATTTTCTATTCTGTTTATTCATCATGAGTTGGGCGAATGGAAATGATCGCTCTAATTCCTTTACTTTAGTTAAAGCCTGTAATAAACCTTCCTCAGTCCGTACAACATTTCCTTCATACCACATGATTTCTCTTATCTGTTCAAGCACTTGTCTCGCTATATCTGTATTTGCATGATTTGAGGTTGTATTCTTTCCAATAAAAGTTTGCAAGTGATCCATTACTTCATGCTGACTCATTTCATATCTTTCAATCGTTTGTAAATAGTCGTTACAATGGTTAGCTACTCGATAACCAAATACAAGACAAGCACCTGTAGAATTCCCGCCTAACCTATTGGCACCTTCAATATTTGATGTAAGTTCTCCTAACGCATATAAACCGTCAATTCCCGTTTTGCCATGAACATCAATATGAACCCCGCCATTGCTTGCATGTGCGAATGGAGCAATCTTAATCTCATTCGTTCTAAAATCAATATTCATTGACTTTAACCAATCTAAATAAACCGTGTAAAATTCTTCCTTATGATCATATAAATGCTTATCAAAGAGTAAAGTAAACCCGTTCTCATTCCTAGATTTAATAATGTTTTTCATAATCGCTATATCAAAATACTTCGACTCTAATGTATGAGTAAAAGGTCCATGTCCACTTCTAATTGAGAGACATTCTTGCCTAGTTAATCCTTTGGGCAAATATTCATCAAGTAAGCTTTTGCCTTTTTGGCCGACAACATCTTGACAATAGGTTAGCGTTTGTTCACCGAATAATGTTTTATAGCGTGGTGAAGTAATACCTGGGATGAACTGAATAAATTCCATATTTACCAATTTCGCTCCTGCTTCAAGTGCCAATATATGCCCTGAGCCATCAACATCACTTGGATTGAGATTATGTTTATAAATATTCCCAAATCCACCTGTAGCTAGAATAACAGACTTACATTCTACAAGAACAAATTCATTGTTTGGATCTAATAATAATACACCAACGATTCGATGATCTCGTTTGATTAACGAGAAACAAGTTGTTTTCTCCATTAATGTTAGGTTCTGATATCTTGTTAAAATTTCGTTAATATTTTTTCGAATTTTTCCCCAATCACTAATTAAGTAGATATCCCTTGGGTGCCTAGCAAAACATGCTTTTCTTTTACCAGTTAACTTTTTAGCTTCAATACCGATATCCCTATAATCAAATACTCTTTGCGGAATTTCATTTACATAAGTTTCAGCCAGATCTGCTTGATGCATCCCTCGACTCATCTCTTCAATATCTTCTAAAAATACTGCTTTATCTTGCTCATCTCGAGTGACCTGTGTACCCAGAGAAGCTTTTAATGGGTAAAAACTTGATCCAGAAGCTAAATTTGTTTTCGAAATTAATAATACTTGATTACCTTTATCCGCCAAATCTTGACTCGCTTTAATTCCTGAAAGTCCGCTTCCGACAACTACGACATCTGTTGTTAACTTCCGATCAATCAAAAGGACTCCTCCTAATAAATGGTTCATCCACGTACTTGGTCATAAATATAATCTTTACTACTTCTTCTATATCCTTACATCTCAAATGAATTAAACTAACTTTTCAATAACTGCTTTTGCAGTTAATTCCTTATTTTCTGCTGACACTTGATGTGTCATTTTAAAATACTCAGAATACAACAAATCTAGTAAATATAATTGCGATATCTTAACTGATAAACTTCCGCCTTGTAGAGGTCCCTCGTTCGCCCCACTTAATAGGGTAATATCAGCATAATTAGACAAAGGTGACTTCATGAACCGAGTTATTGCAATAACCTTTGCTCCTCTTTCATGAGCAGCTTTAGCGCTCGCTATTGTATCAATCGTTGAACCAGAATACGATATAAATACACCGACATCATTTTCAGTCATTAATGAGGCAGACATTATTTGTAAATGCGAGTCCATTGAACACTCTGTCTTATTTGTAATTCTCATAAACTTACTTTTTGCTTCCATAGCTGTGATAAGCGATGAACCCACACCAAAAAAGTAAATACGATTAGCATTTTTAAATAATTCAATTGTTCTAACGATGTCTGCTTCTTTTATTAAATTGTAGGTCTCTTCAAGAGCATCTTTATTTGAAACCAATAACTTTTGAGCAAGTTCACCTGTTGAATCCTGCATTGAAATTTCATTTGAAAGGTGTGGCGTTTTGTTGTTAAGTTCAATAGTGTGTGCGAGTTTAATTTTTAATTCCTGATAACCTTTTAAATCAATGCTTTTGCAAAATCGAAATATACTAGATTCTCCCACACCACTAGCATCTGCAAGATCAGTTATAGACATATAAATAACATCACTTTTATGATTTAAAATATAATCAGCAACTTTTTTTTCCGTTTTACTAAATGAATTATAGCTCGCTTTTATTTTTGAAAATAGATCAACTTGCATCACTTTACCTCCCTGTGTTGATAAAATTAAATATATTCATAGGTGTATGAAGACAACTGCATTATTGATGTAATGAAATTGCGCCGTATAGACCTGCCTGATTCCCAAGTGTAGCTTTAATAATTCTCACTTTTGAAAAAGAGCTCATAACCTGTTCAGTTACTTTCATTGATATCATATCTATAACTCTTCTTTGTTCCATTACACCTCCACCGATCAAGATTGTTCGGGGATTAAAAATATGGATAAGCGAGACAAGCCCTGCAACAACTTGATTAATCCAGTCTTCTAAAATGTTCAGTAGTTCTTCATTTCCTTGATTGATTTTATTAAATAAAATTCGGCCATTTATACATGTATGATCAACTTGCTGAGCTTTATTAACAAGAGCTGTCGTCGAAGCAGTATCCTCATAAAACTCAAATAACCCTTTATTCAATTGATGACCTTGTGTAACCATATGACCAAACTCACCTGCAACACCATCAAATCCTTTGTATAACTTTGAATCTTGTATAATTGCCCCGCCAATTCCAGTCCCATATGTTAAACAGAGAAAATCAGTTAATCCTTGTGCAGCACCAAAGTATAGTTCACCTAACGCAGCTGCATTTACATCATTTTCAACCTTTACTGGAACCTGAAATCTATCTTAAATGATATCTTTTATCTTTAATCCAGTATAGTAAGGGATATTTTTATTCGCAAAAATAATCGAGCCATCTTCACTGTCTACTTGACCCGCTGTACTTATACCAATTGCATCAAGCATCTCATACTTAGCTATATTAGTCATTAAATTCTTAATGATATACTCTCCACCTAATTGACTGTTGGTGTCATATTCATTCAATTCTTGAATATGACCCTTTTCATCGGATATACACGTTTTGATTTTTGTTCCTCCGATATCGGCTGCAAATATCTTCAACTTGATCACCATCCAAACTCTAGTTATCCACTATCATTTAATATATTGAACAGTAAATCCCATGCTGCTATTGTGAAATTTAATCTTTGTTATTTAATAGTAATCTGTTATCGCATTTACAAAACGTTTTGTAATTTCCATGGGTCTAGTAATAGCGGTACCGACAACCGCTGTATGAACACCTAGTTGAAATACTTGTTTTAATTGGGTTGGAGTTGATATTCCACCTTCTGCAATCACAGGAACATGACTATGTTTAACAATTTTTTCAATTAATTTTAAATTAGGTAAATCATTTTCTAATGTATAAGAGGTATACCCATTTAATGTGGTTCCCACACAATCAAAGCCTAGCTCTATTGCAGACATAGTCTCTTCATAGGTTGAACAGTCTGCCATATATAATTGATCAGGATACCTTTCCTTTATTTCAGGAAAAATCTCCTTAATTGTTTTCCCATCAGGTCTAACACGTTTAGTAGCATCTAAGGCAATTATATCAACACCTTCTGAATAAAGAAGCCCTATTTCCTTCATCGTTGGTGTGATAAAAACATCTGAATCTTGATAAACTTTTTTAATTATACCTATAATTGGCAAATCAACATTCTTTTTGATTTCCGAAATATCTTCTACACTGTTTGCCCGAATACCCCCTGCATCAGCCAACATAGCTGCTTTTGCCATTCTTCCCATAATAAATGGGCTATGCAGCGGTTCGTCAGACAATGCTTGACATGAAACAATGAGTTTTCCTTTTATACTATCAAATACATTTTCATTATTGTTCAATCCAACCAACTCCTAGTTGCAATATAACGATTACATGATTATCATTTATTCTTTTACTGCCCCTGCAGATATGCCTTTTGTAAAATAACTCTGGAAAAATGCAAATACTAAGAGCATAGGTATCGCAGCTACAACAGCACCGGCCATTTTATAACCAAAGTTAGGATTTAAATCTTGCATTAATGTAGCTATACCGACTTGTAATGTCTTCACTTGGTTTTCTTGTCCGACAACCAATTGCCATAAATAGTCATTCCATACTTGGACAAAATACAGAATAAATAATGCTCCAATACCTGGTTTTACAATAGGTAACATAATTTGTGAAAACGTTCGTAGTTCACTTGCCCCATCAATTCTTGCTGCTTCTCGTAATGAGTTGGGAATTTGATCAAAAAACCCTTTTAGCATAAACACACCAAATGCAACAGCCACATTTGGCCAAATCATTCCATTTATTGAATTTACCCAGCCAAGCTGATCAATTACTCTAAATAATGGAACAATAATAATCTCTTTTGGAATCATTAAACTTGAAACAAAAGCAATAAAAATGAAATTTTTCCCTTTAAAATGTAATTTTGAAAAAGCATAGGCTGCTAATGAACTTACAATAATTAATGCTACTGTAGCGACAAGAGCAACTATTACACTATTGAAACCCCATCTAAAGGCTGGCTGATTATTAAAGAGTTCAATATAATTATTTAATGTAAATGTCTTTGGGAACCAATCTGGCGGCATTTTAACTATATCAGCACTGTTCTTAAATGAACTTGTGAAGAGCCAATATAAAGGGAACAAACTAAGACCCGCAAATAGCACAACAACAAGATTAGAAAATATATCATATTTATCTTTTGGTATACGTCTTCTTCCTTCTGCCATTTCAATCCCTCCTAGTCTTCTTTAACCAATGCTCTTAGTTGTGGAAGTGAAATAACAAGTGCTATGATCAGCATAATCACTCCTACCGCTGAGGCTATACCTAGTCGATTGTATCTAAAGGCATTATTATATAAGAAGTACATTAGTGTTGTGGACGCATTATTTGGTCCACCACCTGTCAATAGTTGAATAACAATAAATATTTTTAGAACGTTAATAATATTCAAAATGGTAATATAGACTGTTGTTCCTTTAATACTAGGAATTAGAATTTTAAAGATAACCTGTAATCTATTTGCTCCATCAACTTCTGCCGCTTCAAACAGGGATTTAGGAACACCAATCATCGCAGCAACGTAAAGAATGATTGCCTGCCCGACATTACCCGCAAATGTGACCAATATAATAACAGGAAGAACCGCTGCCTTATTTCCCAACAAGTTTAAATGATCAAATCCCATCTCCCTGCCTAAGTATGGGATTAACCCATTAGCGGGATTTAACAGAAAACTCCAAACCATACTCATAACAACCATTGATACCATAACAGGAATATAATAGCTTCCTCGAATGACAGAAACATATCTAGCATTTTTATCAAAAATAGCTGATGCAACAAATAAAGCAAACACGACCGTTAAGGTTACAATTGCAACAACAAATATAACTGTATTAATGGTTGCCTGAATAAAAACCGGATCACTAAATAGTTGTTTATAATTATCAAGACCAACAAAAGTATTACCTTGATAATTCACATCAAACAAACTTAGACGAATTCCTTCAAAAATGGGATACAACATAAATACAAAGAAAAGTAACATTTGAGGGGCAATAAATAAATATCCCGTGAGATTATCTTTAAATGTGCGGCTTCGTTTCATTAATCTCTAACCTCATTTCTTTAACTAATAGCAAGCCCCTAAAAATAAGGGACTTGCTCTCTAGCCTAATGATCTTCATCTTACTGGTTGTAAATAACTGATTCTTCTTTGGCCTGTTCTATGACAGCATTGCCAAGTTGTTGATAACTCTCAACTGCTTCAGCAGGTGTTTTTTCTTCAGTATAGATCGCTTGTAACTCTGGGAACAATACTTGTCTTAATTCATTATAGCCAGGCACGTTACCAGAGAAGTTAAAGAGATACTGTGCGTTTTCCTCATAAGCTTCAAACATTGGATTTTCATCTGCAAATTCCTCTACAACTGAGGTACGAACAGGAATACTGCTTGTTGATGATTTGACTAATTCAGGATCAGATGAATAGAATTCAATAAAATCTTTACTGACTTCCATTCGTGTCTCATCCCCGGTATCAAATAAAGAAGAACCTATGACGTAAGTAAACTGTACTGCCCCTCCATCTGTCGTAGGTATGTTAGCAATTCGAGCATCAAATTCAGGTGATGAACCACTTTCCATATCTGCTAACATATTGTTAAACAAAATAGAGTTGGTAACACTAATTCCTAATTGTTGATTCTGGAACATGGCTATGACATCATTCGATGATACAGACTCTGGGCCCCTATTTGTTAATCCATCTTGATAAGTTTCTTGTAACCATTCCATAGCTCTTACACCATCTTCATCATCAAGCACAATATTATCATCTTCACCAAAGAATTCATTACCAAACATTCTTAAATAAGCCAAGTTCCAAGTATCTCCTTGATCATTCAAAGCAAAGAGTCCCATAGGAAATGCATTTGAATATTTATCTGTTGGTATATCTTCTTTTAAAGTTGCTAAGATGGTTTCAAATTCATCAAATGTCCACGTTTTAATTTCGTTTTCCCCACCTACATAATCTTCGAGGCCAGCATCGATAAACATATCTGCGTTGTATGTTAAAGTTCCCGGGTTATTGGAAAATGGGTAGAAATAAATATCCTCACCAAATGTTACTTGTTCCCAATATGTCTCACTAATATCTTCTTTTGACTCCTGATCAACAATATCTGTCAATGGAGCTAAAGCACCGCGATGAACGTAGTCACCCATTGCAAAGGTACTTTCAAAGAAAATATCTGGTGGTGTTCCACCACTAAGATTAACGTTTAATAACTCATCTCTTTGATCTGATGCAATGACTTCAACGTCAATATTCACATCATATTTATCATATTCTTCTTCAAATCTTTCGGCAGCATGATTAAAGAAACTATCATAGTCCGCTCCATCCTCAGAGGAATCGATGACTCCTCTCCATTGGGGTGTTAACCAAAGAGAAATATTTACTGTTTCAAGCGTTTCATCTGTATCTTCTCCACCATCACCACCTGATTCAGCATCGTTACCTCCACAACCGGCTAATAGAATGAGACCAAGCAACATCACCATAAATAAAATAATAGAGCGTTTCTTAAACATTTTTAAACCTCCTGTTTTTTTATCTTTCATATTATTTTTGAAAATAAATTATTTAATAGTTTTAATAAAGAATTTCTTAACCTATCTAAATTAACAAGGCAATTTTTACTTGGTGTTATTCATCCGCATAATAGGCAATTGCTTGATCAATCATATTTTTAATTCCTTCAATTTCTTTTAACTCTTCTTTTGATACAGATTGCAATGGAGCCCGTACACCACCCACATTCATTTGATTTAATTTAAGGATTTCTTTGATGACAGCATACATATGTCCCTCAAATAAAGTTAACGATACGATAATGTTATTGATATCTGCTTGAATTTTCCTTGCTTTCTCAAAATCACCTTTAACTACATAGTTTTCAGCTTTAATAAACAACTCTGGCATCACTCCGTATGTTCCGCCTATCCCACTATCTGCACCAATTAGTCTGCCAGATATATATTGTTCATCCGGTCCATTAAAAATGACAAAGTCATCTCCTGCTTCAGCCTTAAAACGTTCAATATCCATGGTTGGCATTGATGAGTTCTTCAAACCAATGACTTTAGGATTTGAAATAAGTTTTTTAAACAAAGAGATTGAAAGATTATATCCCGTTGTTTGTGGAATATTGTAAATAATAAATGGTAATTCTGTCGCTTCAATAATGTCAGTCCAATACTGATAGATTGAAACCTCAGAAAGCTTAAAATAAATAGGGGGAATGGCCGATAAAGCATCATATCCTAGTTCTGCTGCGTATTTAGCTAAAATAATACTATCTCTAGTTGATGGTGCTCCGACATGAGCAATTAATGTTATTTTTCCTCTTAATTTGTTGGCAACATATTTTAGCGTTGCCTTTCTCTCATCTATACTTTGATAGATGCATTCACCAGAGCTGCCTCCTACATAAAGTCCATTCACTCCTTTATTAAAAAGATGTGTACACAAACTTTCTGTTCTTTCCTTTGATACATTTCCCTCATCATCATAACAAGCATAGAAAGCAGGAATGATCCCTTTAAATTTATTTTTCTTCATCCTTTCACCTCCATTTTCTTTTAGAAGCGCTTACATGTTCAATCTAACACAGGTTATTTGTTTTGGCAATAATTTTCTTCATTATTTAAATTTAAGAAAAAATTTTCATTTAATTAGATAATTAAAAATGGTCGTCAAACACAAAAAAAGAAGACGAGGAAAGTTGCTCACTAACCTCTATCTTCTTTACTTTTTATTCTTTATTAAGCTAATTGAACGTGAATAGCTTTAACCGCTCCAGTTCTAATTTGCTCTGCTAAACTTCCAGAAATAACTGTTCCTTCAACAATCAGTTGCTCATCATCCTCCAATGTACATGTATATTTTGTTGGTTTAACACCTGAGGTTCCATACGTGTGCTTTCGTTTGATATTATCATATGTGACATCTACTCGATTGAATAATTTGAACTTGACACAGCCTTCTTGATCAAATAACCAACTTGGAAGTGTCGGTGCCAATTCAAAAGTTAGCGTATGATCTATATAGCTAAATGGTTTTTGACCAACGAACATGGTAAACCACATATGCAAAAACTCAACTGTCGACCCACTTAATCTAGCGATAAAACCTTTACCATGTAAGGATGGATCTGGATTTGCACTACTTGCAATAAATGAAGAGTTTTCTAATATACTTCTCCCATAAATCTCAGGATCATTAAATACAACAAGTCCTGTTTTGATTTCTTCAAAAAATTCATCATAGAGTTCATTTCTTAATAGTTCTAATAAATATTTATAGGACATGTGGAGAAAAATTGATTCATTTTCCAACCATCCTGGTGTGAAAAATTTGGCCCGACCTAATTCAATTGGTTCTGATTTAATAGAGACACTCGTTTTATACATGCCAAGTTTTCGATCATATAGATCAGACTGTTTTACTTTTTCATAAATGCTCTTTGCTTTTTTCGGATCATCAGACAGCTTTAATTGTTTAACAATCCCCTCTAAGAATGGTAATACAGCATGTGGCATCATCGTCTGTACGGTTTTATCATCTGAAGAGAGTTCAACTTCAAAATAAAAATAGGTTGGTACAAGTTTGTCATTAAATGCTTCTACAGCGTCTATAGCTAAATCGACATAGCACTTAAATACGTTAATTATCTCGATGGCTTGATCAATTGTACAAGTAAATAGTTCACCTGAAATTCCTGATTGAATTGAAGAACGATAGCCTTCACGAATAGATGTGACATCTTTCCATAATTCTAAATTCAAACCAGTTTGGTCAATCGATGCTAAGCGCTTAGTTAATGCTTGGATAAATTGACCAGCCTCTTTTGGGAGTGAAACCTCGAAAGAGCCCATCAATGGTTCTAACTTTATTTGCTTCAATAATCGCTTAAGTTCATATAGTTCAGACACACCTGAGCCAAACATACCTGGCAAACCATTTAGCGCATCATTCCAGCCTGGTTTTCCTGCTTCCATTTCGATTCCTAATCCATAAGGAGCAATTGTTGCCGTTTTATTAACTGCTAACAGGAATAGCTTGGAGAATAAATTGGTTGTAAAAATCTCCCCACGATTGTAATCTGTTCGAAGCCATTGGCCATTCCCCTTTGCCTGCTCATTCACTTTAGTTTCATCAATCGTCAACGCATGATATTGACGGACCTGGTTATTTTCTTTAACATATTTAATCTTTTGACGATTAACTGAAGCCGGACTGTCAAAATAGCGATAACCTTTCTCAAAATAGAATTCTTGTTTTCTATCTGGATAGATAGCCAAATAACTATCGATTAAATCTAGGTTATAGGTCCAATGATCAATCCAAAATCCTTCTCCATGCTCTGCTTCCAACGCTTCGTCACTGGCCGCCAACAAATTTGTTAAGAAAGCTTCAAATGGAACGGTCAATTCAATCGCATGTTCAGTAAGATAACGTTTGACATCTCCCGGTGTATAGCCTTTACTCAACCATTCTTTAAATGGCTCATGAACGTTCTTTGGAACCCCATATGGACTAAAGTCAAAACTAGCATCTTTTAAAGTAAAACGCACCGTTTTAATTGCCAATGGATTATAGCCATCCAATTGAATCAAATTGATAAATTGTTTAATATTATCATCCTCGACTCGAGGCTCCAACAAAACATCAAGACGTCTATTTTGATTCATGTCCCGGTAGTTTCCGTTTCCCTGTGAATAGTATGATGGACTAATCGAAAAGTAGTTATAATCTCTTTCCAAGTCACCATGTTTACGAGAGTATAAATAGAACACTTGCTTTACGGCTTCATTTTCAAAGACAAATGGAAAGCCACCCCGTAAGCCATTATCCAAATAATTCTGTTTGACATAAGCATCAAAATGAGACAAAGCTGTCTGTGTTTTCACTCGATCAATTAGAGGCTTGGTCAATTGAACAGCTGCTTTTCTATAACTATTAAATTTTTCAGCTGATAAATGCTTAGTAACAAACGCTCGCGCTTGATCCGGCTTTTCAACTTGACCTATCACTGAAAAAAGTTTAATCGTTTCATCACCTTCAAATTGATATTTAACAGGGGAGAAGCCACAAGCAACTTTGTTAGTTCCCACCTGACTATCCAGCGGTAATTCATCTAGATGATGGTTATTAAAAAACTCAGCCTGTCTTAATGATAAGTCATCACCAAAAACAAGGCGTCGATCGTAAAGAGGTGGGATAATGGATTCACCTTGTTCTGTTTGAAGCAATGACAGATAAAAGTTACCTTTTTCATCTTGTGTGACGGCAGCTTCATCAGCTGTACTCCCTCTCATAAAATAATAACCAAAGGTTTGATCAACCAGTTTGACATCAAACCAGCTCTTCAGTGTATGGCTAATTGATTTATATGCCATATGTTCAACTTGAGCAGGGAACAGAGTAGCTAATCCATCAACAAGCTCCATGTCTAAAGGCTCTTTACCCTCATTTGTAATCGTTACTTCTCTAATTAAGCCAGGGATCGATTGATGGGGTAAGTTATAATAGGCCACGTTTATTTTTAATTGGTCTCGTTTATTCTCATGGGTAAGCTCTAGAATATTATCATCAATAATCATGCTATCTTGGATCATTGGATCTGAGCAATTAAATGGTTCATAATTAAAAGAATTTCGACCTCGTTTACCCTTTACAAATGTTCGAAAGCCTTGTGTAGGTACAATTTGATAAGATTTGTCAGCTGAATAAAATTCCGTCATAGCATTATCCTTATTTTCTACACCAAAGCTTGCAATTGCTTGCCCTCTGTTAACGTAAAACACCCACATTGGAATGCCATCTTCCCCAGCTAATCCCGGCAAAAAACTAGCAAATGGGCTGGTTTGTTGATAATTATCAATTTTAAATCTCTGATCATCCATTAAGCTATACAATATTATCCACCTTCCTCGTAACTTCTAATGACTTATTCATAACTGAAAACTGATATCATCGGCAATACTTATGATTAAACTTTTCGTTGTCGAACAACCTTTTGATAAAACTTTGCACTATCTTTAAGAAATCGTTCTTGCGTATCAAAATCGACATAGACAATACCAAAACGCTTATCATAGCCAAATGCCCACTCAAAATTATCAAATAGAGACCACACATAGTATCCTGCAATCCCCATCCCTTCATGATTAAGCTCAGCAACAGCTTGTAAATGTTGCTGAATATAAGCTGTTCTCTCCCGATCATGAATTTGCTTATCCTCTGTTAGCTGATCAGGATAAGAAGCCCCATTCTCAGTAATGATTATCGGTAAGTCTGTATAATCCCTACGTAAACGTCGAATTAAATCTTTAAATTCTTCTGGCGATATATCCCATCCCATACCTGTTTTCTGATAGTCTGAATAAGCTTCTTGAAATAAAAATGGACTAATTGCATTATACTCAACTAAATCACGATTATAATAATTAATGCCAAAAAAATCACACGCTACTGATATTGTTTTTAAATCACCTGGCTTAATAAAATTAAAATCATCAACAAATTTAGCAAATAAATTAATCATATCAACTGGATAAGAACCTTTAAAAATCGGATCTAAAAACCACCTATTTTTGTGTCCATCCGCATTATTTTGTGCAATGATCTGATTCATTTCGTTACCAGCTGGATAAATCGGGCTTAAATTTAAGGTGATACCGATTGGTGTGGTTGAACCCATTTCTTCTTTTAACCATTTGACCGCTTGACCATGTGACACAAGAATGTGATGGGCAGCAATTAATGACTCTTTAACATTCGTATGGCCCGGGGCATGTACACCTTCTTGATAGCCTAAAAAAGCAGCACACCAAGGTTCATTTTGTGTAATCCAACTATCAACATCAGCATCCAGAGCTTCAAAAACCTTTCTTGCATAATCGAGAAACCAGGTTAGAGATTGTCGATTTAACCAGCCACCTTTTTCATAAGCCCATTGCGGCATATCCCAATGGTATAAAGTGACAACTGGTTTAATACCATTTTGCTTAAGCTCCTGAACTAAACGCTGATAAAACTGCATCCCCGCTTCATTATATTTGCCTTCTTCAGGATAAATTCTCGACCAAGCAATTGAAAAACGATAGCTTTCCACACCAAGTGATTTGATGATTTGAACATCTTCTTGATAACGATTATAGTGATCACAAGCTTGATCGCCATGATCCTGATTAACTATTTTTCCTGGTTTCCTTGAGAAGGTATCCCAAATTGATGGTGTTCGTCCGTCTTGTGCCGCTCCACCCTCAATTTGATAGGATGATGTTGCTGTTCCAAAAGTAAATTGATCATCAAATGTCTTCAATCTATTCACTCCAAATCTTTTTTTATCTATCCTTTCATAGAGACATTGCATTTAATAAATTATTAAAATATTGGTAATTATAGCGAAATTAGTTTGAATCACGAAGAGAACAAGAATTGCATTAATACTTTAATCATTCTATTCTTTACCCTAGATTTAATTAAACTGATTATTTCATTAGATTACCTGACATAAAGCTAAATTTCATGATTAGTTCAAAGACTAAAGCGCTTTAATTTTTTCGTATAATTTTCAATGCTTTACTAAAAAGGATGTGTAATTCTTCTACCTAAATATTCAATAAACATCGCCCCCATCAGTCAGAACTTACTTGTAAATAATGTGCTACCGGCGAGTCAAAAATATGGTCTAATCCCTCTACAATCACCACTGTGTTTTTTACTTGTTAACTTACATTATTGTATACATTTAACACTTCCGACTCGATAATTAATAGTTATCTAGTCTATTCAATAATGTGATAACTTAATATCATTTCCAACCGACCGAAAGCGCTTTCTATTTCATAATATATTACCTATTTTTTTTTGTCAATAGATGATGATAGATAATTATTAGCCTCCCTATCCAACAAAAAATACTAAAATAGGATAGCTATCCTAGCGTTTTTAATATATAATAAGATTTAATAATGATGATTTTTTACTCCCACTCTGCGACAAAACATAGGATTGCTTTAGACAAAATTAACTTGTTACTCTTGATTAAATCGAAAGCGCTTGGAATCAATAAAATTATTAATTTACCATTAACTATGATGTGAAAATATTTGTGCTTAACTAAATTTGAACTATTTATAAGTTAATTGGAGCGACTAATGTAAATACTCTAAATATAAATAAGATGTCATTAAAGGTATAAAACGAAAGTTCAATCAGTGGGAGTTTTACGGACCGTTAGCTGTGGTAAATAATTCCTACTTTTAACTAACCTATAATCATGAATCAGTCAGTTCTTAACAAATATCCATGTGAAAAAATTGAGTATTTAAGCATATTGATGCTAGACACGTAATTATCATCATAGGTGAATTAGTAACACGAATTCGAAAGCGCTTTGAAATTATAATTAAGAATTTCAAGGATTTATTTGAAAGCGCTTTAGATCATATCAACAGGAAGGAGGGAATAATATTAGTCTGCTATAGGTCAACTGTTACTTAAATTAACGAAGGAGGAAACAAAATGATAAGTAAAAAAGGATCATTGTTTATTGTATTGATGATTGTTACACTCTTTCTTCCAGTTAGTAGCGTTCGGGCAAACTCAACAAATACAGTTAACATTGGGAAGGGGAGCTACTCCACTGAGCTTCCTGATATTGATTACGGAGGAATAAATGATCCAGGCTTTATGGATCAGCAAGGCGAACCACCTGAAGTCATCTATCGTTCTGATAACGTTACAGGTCCAATGCCAACCAATAGGTGGTGGGGCTCACTGGCTGTTGATCAGTTCTCAATGAATCAATATCCACATCCATTTAGTATCCGACATCGTTCTGAAGGATTCCATGTTTTTTACGATGCTCCACACAATATGGTTGTGCATGAGAATCAAGAGGCGGGGACTTGGCATATTAATGGGGCAATTGGGACAGACTTTTTGATTAAACATTCTCATACGAGTAACTTTCAACATGCGCTTGTCGATGATTATAACGATTGGTATGTAAGGGGATTGCTTGAGGATGGTTCACAAAATATGAAAGTAACATATGGGGTAGGTTCCCCTTATATTTTTGTTGAATATGAAAACGGATCAGCAGAATTAGAGTTTAATATTACGCCTGAAATCTGGGAGAACAGAGGAAACGTCATAGGCTTCTCCACACACGATAATAAACATTACGCAGCTTTTGCTCCACCGGGAGAGAATTGGTCTGGCATAGGGACGCAAAGTTTAACAAATAATTCGGATTACATCTCTGTTGCCAAACTCCCTGATCAGGATACAAGTATGCTAGATAAATACGAAGAATATGCATACTCCATTGTACGTGATGCTGTTGCTGATTATCAATACGATGAGCATACAGGGGTAGTCACAACAACTTTCGAAGTGGCAACGGAAGCAAAGACATCTGATGCACCAGATGGGACATTATTTGCCTTATATCCACACCAATCTCGAAATATTGCTGAGGCATCAGAAGATCAATTACTTCATGATTATCAGATTCGAACGATTCGTGGGCATATGACAGCATTAGAAGGCAAAAGTTTTCAAACTGAATTAACATACACCGGTGTTTTACCGTCACTCCCTGATGTAGGAAGCTATGATCGCAATCGGTTAACTGGTTATCTCGAAGATGCAAGAGCAGATTATGCAACCGGTTCAGACACTTATGAATTAGGAAAACATCTAGGTAAATTAGCAACTCTAGCTCCTATTGCTGATCAAATGGGCGAAACTCAAATTGCTGAAGAATTCCGTGATGAACTGAAATCAGTCTTAGAGGATTGGTTAAAGGCAACGGACGTTAATGATGTTTTAAAAGGTAAAAACTTATTTTATTACAACAATAATTGGGGAACCCTTTTGGGCTATCATGCGGCACATGGCTCAGCCATTCGAATTAACGATCATCATTTCCATTATGGATATTTTGTTAAAGCAGCTGCCGAAATTGCCCGTACAGATCCAGATTGGGCAGCAGAAGACAATTGGGGCGGCATGATTGATCTACTTGTTCGTGATTTTGCTGCTGGACGCGATGATGAGCTATTTCCATACCTTCGGATGTTTGATCCATACTCTGGAAACTCCTGGGCTGATGGGCTAGCAACATTTGATTCTGGGAATAACCAAGAGTCCTCTTCAGAGGCAATGCATGCTTGGACAAATACGATTTTATGGGCTGAAGCGACAGGTAATACAGAATTGAGAGATCGGGCTATCTACTTATATACAACAGAAATGAGCGCTATTAACGAATATTTCTTTGACGTCCATCAAGAAATTTTGCCTGATGAGTATGGGCCAGAAATTGTCACGATTAATTGGGGAGGTAAAATGGATTTTGCTACCTGGTGGCAATCTGGGTTAGTTGAAAAATATGCAATTAGTTGGTTACCTTTCCATGGGGGTTCATTATATTTAGGTCATCATTCTGATTATGTCGAAAGAGCCTATGAAGCGATTCGCGCAGAAAACGGATCTACCGACTGGAACTTTTGGTCCAATATGGTATGGATGTATCGTTCTTTAATCGATCCAGAAGATGCTGTTAACCAAATGGAAGCTAAAATTGATGATTATGGGGCATTTGATCCTAGCGATGAATCGATTATTGAAAGAGGAAGTACCAAAGCTCAAACCTATCACTGGATTCACAATTTAAATGTGTTGGGGCGGGTCGATCCTTCCATTACAGCTGATCACCCTATCTATGCGGTTTTTAACCAAGATGGTGAAAGAACGTATGTCGCTTATAATTATTCAAATTCACCAATCACCGTTAATTTCTCTGATGGACATTCCATTACCGTTGACGCAAATAGCTTTAATATAGGAAATGGTGATGAACCAGATGACCCTGAGCAACCTGATCCAGAAGAACGTAATCCATACACGACCATTCAAGCCGAATCATTCGATCAGATGTCAGGAATTCAAATCGAAGAAACAAATGATGAATCTGGTGGTGAAAATATCGGCTGGATTTCTAATGGTGATTGGGTGAAATATGAAAATATAAATTTCAATCAAGGAGCCTCTTCAGTAAGCGTTCGAGCCGCCAGTGACAATTCAGGGAGTATTGAATTTCGCCTAGGAAGTCAAACCGGGCATTTAATAGGCACGGTAGATATATCAAACACAGGAGGATGGCAACAGTGGGAAACATTCTCTGGTAAGGTCGATGTTGAAGGCATACATGATCTATATTTAGTTTTCACAGGCAATTCAGACTACGATTTAATGAATGTTAATTGGTTTGAATTCAGCTCAAATAATGGCGATGACAATAGTGATGATAATATACATTTACACAATCACTACACGGCTGGTATCACCAACATCACCAATGATGTGGCGACACTATTCTTCCAACCAACTATTGATGCTGTTTATGTCGATGTGCATATGATTATCAATAATGGTCAGCAGCTTAATTACAGGATGGACAAAATCGGTACAGATTGGGAACACATTGTCAAGCTATCACCTGACGATGCCATTAACTACAGCTTCACTTATGAACGAGAAGGCATACAACACTCTACAGATTGGTTCTCTTTCACTAGATAACCGTTGCGAACCTCTGTTAGGGAGTGAGCTTAAAATCATAAAATGAAACCTTTCAAGGGAGGCCCATAGAATAATAATTTTTACTAGTCTCCCTTTCTTTGTCTTATAAGGATTCAATTGATTCTTAAACGTGCTGGAGATCATTCCGTTTTTAATAGATCAACTTTACTGAACTAGTTAATTTCTTTTATTAAAAGAGATTTTTTATGCACTTAAACTAAGCATTTATTCATATGTCTATTTCACTAAAAAACTAAAGTACATATCGATTAAATAGTTTTATAAATTTTCCTCTTAGCTACATTGTCGTGAGATTATTTTTTTCTATAAAGAGATGAAAGGGTGGTTGATATGTTTAAATGGTCAAATAAAAACTTAACATTCAAGTATGGATCAGTTTATGTATTAACAGTTATCTTATTTGTTATTTCAGCTTTTTCAATTAATTTATTATTATCTGATACGAGACATGAAGTCGAAACGATGAATCAAAGCACAGAAAATTCAGTGACGCTTTATGAAATGGAATTACTCATACAAGAGCGCTATACGATATTAGGACAACATTTAGTGGCTCCTACCGAACATTCCGTGGGTAATTTTGAAGATACAATTGTAGCATTCAATGCACATTTAGAAGAAATAGAGCCGTCTATTGACTCAGAAGATAAACAGTACTTATTAAATACCATATTAGAAAATGATGCAGAAATCATTGAGAGTTTTGAAGAATATGCTTTACTAAGAGAAAATGAGAAAAATGATAATTTAAATCGACGTACACTAGATAATGCGCGAAGAAACTATCAGCAAAGTTCATTTTCACTCACTCAATTAAGAACTATTTTTGAAGAAGAAAGGCAACAGTCTGTGGAGGCTACCTTTAGCAGCTTCCAAAGTACGACTGAAATATTGGTCTTTTCGATACTTCTTTCTGTTGTTATTGGCATTATTGTATTGATTATTGTAAATTTCGATGTAAAAAAACGCCTTTCACGAATCCTTGGATTTAGTGAAAACATAGAACAAGGTCATTTAACGGCGAATAACTTAACGATCTATGGGAAAGATGAATTTTCTAAAATTTCCTTGTCCTTAAATACCATGAAAGATAGTATTGAAGATATTTTAAAAGATATTGCTTATGTGTCTGATAATATTGGTGTAAAAAGTGGCGATCTAGAGGAATCAGCAACATTCCTGAAAGGGGTTAGCAAAAATGTCTCAAGTAAATTAAATGAGTTAATTACGATTGTCGAAGAACAATCTGCATCTATCATTCAAATCTCAAGTACAAATGATCGTTTCAATGAAAGAATGAACTCGATTGAGCAGTTTAGTGCGAAGATGAAGACATCTTCTCTAGAAGTATCTTCAGATACAAAGGAAGGCATTTCATTGATGAATGTGACCGTTTCAAATATTGATTCAATTAATCAATCAGTCGCCAATACGGTTTCTAAAGTAAATGTGCTTGTAGAAAGAGCGGTCGACATCTCGCAAATTACAGAACTGATTAATAAAGTTGCCGAAAAAACAAATTTATTAGCATTAAATGCATCGATAGAAGCAGCTAGAGCAGGTAATTACGGTAGAGGTTTTGCTGTTGTCGCAGAGGAAATTCGTGATTTATCAGCAGAGGTCAATCAATCCATTAATGATATAAATGTTATTATACATGGCATTCAACAAGAAGCAAATGAAGTTAAATCAGTGTTGAAATCATCGAATGAAAAAACAATTGCTGAACAAAAGAAAATGGAACAAAACATTGCTAATTTAGTAAAAATTGAAAGCTCAGTTAATGAATTAGTTGGAAATATCGATAATATTTATACGGATATAACAACGATGACGGGTGAAAGTGATGAAATTAATGTATCGCTAGAGGAATTATCTAACTTATCTAATAGAACAACGATTCACATCAATGAGGCTAACGAATCAATATTTGAACAAAGTAATATTATAAAACAAATGAATGACCACTCTAAAGATCTTTACGATGCAGTAGGTCAATTAGAGGCATCAATGAACCGCTTCACAGTAGATAAAACAATTGAAGAGACAACGAATAATGACCTTAATTCATCAGATGAAAACATAGAAATTGAAGAAGGCAGTGTTAATGAACAAGTAACAGTTGACCACGAACCTAGGAAAACGATAACTATTGATGATGCTAAGCTTGAAACAGCAGCTAGTATCGAGAAACCATAAATAAAAATATTCGAGTATAAATTTATCAGACACCAAGCTTTCTACTTCTATGGAGACAGTCTCAATCTGTGGTTGTCAATGAAAAACTCCTAAGCCTTTGAGTACATCAAGACTTAGGAGCTTTCAATCTGACTTTAGGGATTTGTTGTCAAACAACATAGGTAAATAAGATGCTTAGAATATCATTAATAAACTTTACGAAGTCTCTCAACTCCCATTAGTCACCATAACAGAACATTTAATCCGTTAACGACTTTGTCGATTCCCGATCAATTAAGTCTACCGAGAGTATGACAGTTGAGAAATCCTCGTCCTTGTCATTAATTTGATCAATTAATAAATCGGCTGCTCTTTTTCCCATCAGTTCTGTGTTTTGTCGAATGGTTGTCAAAGCAGGTGTTATATGCTGAGCGAGATCGATATCATCAAAACCGACGATTGATATATCATCAGGTACTTTAAGTCCCGCTTCCTTAATTGCTTTTATAGCCCCAATCGCCATGGTATCACCGGATGCAAATACAGCTGTCGGTACATCATCTAATTTAAGCAAGTTATTCATCGCATGATAACCTCCTTCATAGGAGAAGTAGCCACCATCTACAATATAGTCCTCATTAATAGGCAACCCGTATTTATCCATCCCGAGCTTATACCCTTTTAGCCTTTCGTTGCCTGTAAATGTATCCTCAGCAGCTGCTATATGGGCAATTTTTTTATGTCCAAGCGAATATAAGTGATCAATAACCAATTCACAACCATAAACATTATTACTATAAATGACATTTGTCTTATCACTGTGAACATCTAATACAACACTTGGCAAAGGGGATTCGATTAATTTAACAACCTCTGGATCACTATAATTCGAACAGACGACAATAATCCCGTCAACACCTCGATAATAAGCATGGTCAATGTAACTTTTCTTTTCATTTCCGATAAAGCGATTAATAAATACTAAATCATAACCAAACTTTTCTGCTCTTTGCTTGAATCCTTCTATAACTGCACTAAAGAAAGGATGTTTCATCCCTACTCCTAAGTCTTCAACAAAGATCACACCTAAAGTAAAGGATTTTTTCATCGTTAATGACCTTGCAATAGAATTTGGAAAGTATCCCATTTCATCTACAGCTTCTAATATGATTTTCTTAGTCTTATCACTTACATCGGGGTAATTATTTAATGCTCTTGAAACAGTTGTAATAGAATAACCTGTTTCTTTAGCCACATCATATATTGTTACCAATTTTAATTCTCCTCTTCAACAAGTAGCCGCTTCTTAAACTCATAAGCAGATATTTTATAATATTTTAGCTGTAGAATTCACCTTTTATTTTACATTAAACAAGGAGGTTGAATACCAGCAAAAGAACGGTTCTTAAATCATTATTTTAAATTTACTCATACTAACTGTAAAATGTTCCTATAGAAACAGGTTTAACCCTTTGATATCCTTCTAATTAAAAATAAATCAATTTGCTCTAGAAATCAAGCCTCTCCCCCTTTTTAAAGGAGGAGACTGCCTTTTTAATTATTTAATGTTTGTCTTTTTCTTATCAAATACAAAGTACCACCAATGATCAGCAATACCAGTCCCATAACTAGATAGTTAAATAGATGGGTAGCTGTACTAGGTAATATCTCGTTCTCCTCTGATCCCCCTGTACCATTTGATTCGTCACCAGTTGCTTTAACAGGCTTAGACGTATCATCCTCAGCTTGATCAGAAGATTCTGATGTTTCAGCTAATTTGGCCAATTGTGATTGCAACACAGCCAATTGTTCTTCCAAATCAGCTATACTTTTTTCGATATGGGAAAAATCAGCTTCTAAATCACCATATTTAGTTTTAAGCTCTTCCAATTGACTTTCTAAAACTAATATTTTTGCTTCAAGTTCTGCTTCTTCCAATTCAGAAAGTCTAGCATTAAGCTCATCAATTAAGCTCTGTAATTCTCGAATGATCTCTTCTAATTCAGTTAAATCTGGATTCTCCGGATCTTCTGGGTCAGGATCTGGGTCTCCCGGTTCTTCTGGGTCTGGGTCTTCTGGATCTGTTCCTTCTACTTCTTCCACTTCAACTAATCTTACATTGTCAATCTTAATTGTATAGGGAACGGTTAATTCCGATTCATCTTCTTCTCTACCTAGACCAAACATAAGACTATATTGACCAGATTCAGTCACTTCAATAATTGCCTGATAGGTTTCCATAGTCGATCCAACACTGAATTCTTGAATTTCTGAACCTGTACCTGTCAATTCAACTCTTACATCCCTATCGTGGTCAGATTGCATATCAAACTGTACTTTGTAAGTACCAGCAGGAACCTCAATATCTTGTAAAAGTTGAATCTGCCACCATGCCCAACCTACTTGCTCAATTTCAGCATGAACAACACCATCCACAACGGTAAAGTTCGCCATTCCACCCCACTCTTCATGGAAACCTTGATTATGAATATTCCAAATTAATGGGTTATCAGGATCACCAAATTCCGTTGTTTCATCAAATGTACCATCAATAACAAGGTTTTCGCCGATTTCTCTCCACTCTTTATCTCCTGGGTCTGACGGTTCTTCATCATCAGGATCTGTTGGCTCTTCCCCGTTTCCCTCTAATACCTCACGAGCTCCTTTAACTTCTAATCTAACATTATCAATAAAAATATCATGGGTTTCTGTTATTTCTATATCTTCTACTGCACCCACTAAGAATTTCAAGCCAACCAGATCATCTGAAGTCATATCAAGTTCGTAACTAAATGTCTGTGTTTCCGATGTTAATTGAACAACATCTTCTAAGTAACGATGAAATCCACCAGCTTCACCATTATCTAATACGAGCTCTAATGTGCGATCAGTCGATGATCTTGCCTCAAATTCAACAATATAAGTGAGATCTTCATAAAGAGCCAATTCTTCTTGTGATAAAGAAATATCCCATGGATTATTTCCAGTATGTTCTACAGTAATCTTTGCCTCACCAGCTTCTTCTGTGAAACTAGCTATTGATGGTCCATCATAAATCCCTTGTACATGCTCATGCCAAGTTGTTAGTCCATCAGAAAAATCACCATTTACTAATGGGAAGTATTTTTCCCTTTCTCCCTTAACCTCAAATTTGATATTATCTAAGAAAATATCGTGATTTCCACCCTCTACATTGCCAAGTAAGAATTTCAAATCAACGACATCATCTACATCCAGATCAAATTCGAATGAAAATGTTTGCATCGTATCCGTTAATTCAATTAAATCACTGAAGTAACGTTGATAGGAACTATTTTCTACGACAACTTCAATTTCACGGTCTAACGTAGACCTTGCATCGAACTCAACGATATAAGTATTAAATTTTTTCAAGGGCATTCCATCCTGGCTTAACATAACATGCCATGGCTCCCAACCCGCATTTATAACCGTAGTCTTTAACTCACCATCAACAACATCAAAGGTTGCTTCTGAAACACCTGGTTCATGATCACCTTGAACATGCTCTGTCCAATTTGCCAGTTCATTCGTAAAATCACCATTCTTGAGTGGGAACGCATCCTCAAGTGAAAGACTAACATTATGGTTAGTCAATCGAATCAATTTTACATTATCAATAGTTACATCACTATCGTCTCCGCCTAACATGAACACTAATTGACTTTCAATATCTTCTGATGAACCCATCGTGAAAGTCAGTTCTTTTTGTTCCATTTCCGTTGATAAATGAATCATTTCTGTTCCCGAATAATTGATATCTCCATCTTTACTCATAAGGGCAACCCCTATATCTCTAGCTTCAGTAGCCCTTGCATCAAATATCAATTGGTATTCATCACTTTGAAGTAAATTAATCCCCTTCTGTGTCAATTTAATTGTTTCTGGGGTTGAACCACCATCTTCTATTGCTACTTCAAGTTCTCTTACATTCGAGTCAACTGAAGCAGCTGCCTCTGCACCTTCGGTATTGAAATCCCAATAAGTCATACGATCCATACGGCCTGAATCAAATGTACCGTTATAGACATGATTTCCATCACGTAATGGCTGTTTGGGAGCCTCTTCATTATAAGGATCAACACCATCAATTTCTTCTAAACTAACATTTCCAATCCAAACCGGATTTGTATTTGTACCCAAATTAAATTCCAAACGTGCAGCTGGATCTGAGTCATGCTGCATTTGAAAGGTCATTTCATATGTTTGAACTTCATTCGTTAAACTATAATCACGATTAGGAGAGTAGGTTGTCCAGCCTCTTGATTCTCCACCCCCTATTTTTACGTTCATATTCCGATTTGTATTCGATTTAGCATCGAAACTTAAAGTGTACCACCTTCCAGTTGCAAGTGTGACATCTTGAATTAATTGAATAGAATGGGTTTGACTCCCCCCATTTTCAATGTCAACCTTTGCAAATGACTGACCATTCAAATCATCAACAGATGCTGAACCTGTCCCGTTAAATTGTTCTAAATGAAGGAAATTCCAATAGTTTTTATCCCAATTCGATTCAACGTCTGAATCTGTTCGTAATGTGGTAAACCCTTGTTCAAAGTTAGGGTCATATACATAATTACCATCAATAGCCTCTTTAGCATTATCCGGTAACTCTTCCCCTTCAAATACGGGTTCCTCGGGCTCTCGATACTCTCTTCCTGTTAATTCATACGCCCTCACATAATCAACAAGTACTCGACTATCTTCAAATTCAGTTGTCTCATCTGGATCTCCACCATACCAGCCACCAACAGCAAGATTTAAAACAATATGAAAGTCTTGATCGAAAGGAGCTGGGTATGCGTATTTCGCTGGATTGTTTGGACCTAGACTTTCCCAATTGTTTAATGTCCAATAATGCTCATCATTAACGTACCAGCGAAGTTCACCTGGCTCCCATTCAAGTGCATAAACATTAAAATCTGATGTATCCGTGCCGTCCGGAAAATAGTAGTCTTCAGCTGTATGTGTATTGTTTGGCCAACGACCGCCATAATGTACTGCTCCACCTACTTTCTCCGGTGTAGCTCCTGCGTTTTCCATAATATCAATCTCACCCGATGATGCCCATACCCCATAAACGCTATCCTCAGGCATCATCCAAAATGCCGGCCAGAATCCCTGTCCTTCTGGCAAAGCCATTCTAGCCTCAAATCTTCCATATGTTTGCTTAAATCGACCACCATCAGAGATAACTTTACCGGATGTATAATGAAACGTTTCTCTTCCGTGGCCTGGTACATGGATAGTCTCTTCTCTTGCCTCTAAAACTAAATGACCATCCTCCACACTGACATTATCCTCTTGGTAATATTGACGTTCTTCATTACCCCAACCATGAATAAATTCACCCGTATCATCTTGATAACCATTACCCTTATCTATTCTCCAGTTGTCTTCATTTAATTGATCATCATCAAACTCATCATGCCAAGTTAATGTCCAATCCCCAAACGTATCGCCCACTTCAATCGGATCAGAGAGCTTTACCGGATCTACTGATTCTGACTTCGGCTCTAGTTCTGGTTCTGGTTCTAGTTTTGGTTCTGATTCTAGTTCTAGTTCTGAATCTTTTTCGTCTTGATCTTCGACCACTTCAAAGTTATAAGGGAGAACAATCTTTGAAGCATCATCTGGAGCATTAACTTTTACCTCTAGTGAACTTTCTCCAGACATCGGATAAACTTCAAGCTTAATTATACCGGAATCAAAGTTTTCATAGTTTATTGATGAACTTAATTCTTTGCTGAATCGCTGATATTCTTCCTCACTCGTATTTCCAGCCGTATTCATCTCGCCTACTTTCTCAACTACGTCCCAAGTGCCATCACCATTAAAATCGAAGGATACTTCTGCATGACTTGCTATAGCAGCACCTAGATCATTTAAATATAAATCCACTATCGTATGACTTGAACCATCATATTCTCCTGTTACATCCTCAATAATGTAAGTTAATCTTTCACCCTGTTCAACAACATCTGCCTTAGAAGAACTTCCCTTTTTCGCAAGCAATTCTCCTTCATGGTCTCCACTAATTAAATATAAAGACGTTGTTTTACTTTCTGTTGTTGAATCTTTTGTGCTCGCGCTTATGACATCGCCAAAATGAGAACTAATTAATAAAAACACTAGAAACATACTCAAATACTTCTTAAGCATCTTGTTCCTCCTTAAAATTAATAGGTTCATTTAATCATTACTTCGGGCAACTTCTCAGTGGTATGGATAAAATAATCACCCCCTTCAAAATAAATAAAGCGCTTTCGAAGGAGATGATGATTTTTATCAATAGCTTAGTAGACCTTTTCCTTCGAGAGTAAATCATCGAAAATGACTCGAGATAGTACATAGAATTCACTTCAGTTGGTTTTTCCTGTATGGGCTAACTTTTGCTGAATCAATACTAAAAGCGCTTTCAATTATAACGATGAGAATTTTATGAAAATATGATTCTACGTATGTCAATTGTCTCCTCAGTATTATGATGATGTATTCCTTACAAACGTGCGATAATTAATACTCATTAGGATAAATGCAAAAACACTCACTCCAAGCACAACAAAAATAGTTGTCGACTGTATCGCCAAAATATAATAGGCTATTAACCACATCAGTTGCATCAATGTATTTAACGGTTTAAAAAATACCATTCCGAAGGCAACTTTAATATATTGCAATGTTTTAAACTCAAAATGAGCCATCACGGAAAAAGTATTGACTAATGTCATAATTGCAATAAATGCAACGGAAAAGATGATCACATACAAAAAAATATGAATATGTTGATCATAATAGTAAGGAACAAAAGTGAAATTTACATAGATAATATAGAAAATGACTAAAAATATCGACCATATTATATTAGAACGAATAAACTCGGTTTTATAATAATGAAAGAACATTTTAAATAGCTTTAAGTCTTCCTCACCCATTAACCACTTTCGAATAACAGAGAATAGTGCTACTGTTGCTGGCATGAATCCTAAAACACCCACTCCCATTAGGAAAAACATGAACCATATTAGATTCAAGGCTACAAACCTATAGATGAGATCGGTAATTTTAAAAATCATATTCCCCAACATGAGCACCCCATTATTAAAAAATCATTTCGTTTATTCTTTTAATATAGTTAAACAGTAAACTTACGCCAAATTCAAAATATATGATTCACATTCAGGTCCTTTATTCAGTTAATAATAAAGGCTCTGAATGTGAATGAATTGGATTCCCTCATTAATTAAATACTTTGAAAAAGCCTATTAAACAATTAGATATTTTCAAATGACTATTAATAAATTAGCTCTTCACAGCTCCTTCTGAGATACTTTGAATAAATAATTTATTAAACATTAAAAATACAATAAGTAATGGAACTGTTGCCCAAAATGTACCAGACATAATCATGCCATAATCCAGTTGCCTTGCATCATTTAATGATCTTAACGCCACCTGAATAGTATGAATGGCTGGGTCTCGTAAAACCGTAACCGGCCATAGAAAGTCATTCCATACTTGCATAAATACAATTATACCAAGTGTTGCAAATGCTGGTAAGATCATTGGAACAACAATATTCCAGTAAGTTCGAAAATTCGAACATCCATCTATCTTTGCCGCCTCTACAATTTCATAAGGTACTCCTTCCGCAATATATTGTCTCATCCAGAAAATACCGAATGCATTGACTAATCCAGGGACAATAATAGCACGAAGATCGTTCAGCCACCCTAAAGTAGTAATGATATAGTATTGTGGAATTAACCCTAATTGTGGAGGAACCATCATTGTTATTAGCACAATAGTAAATAGTATGTTTTTCCCTTTAAAATTTAATTTAGAAAATGCAAAACCTGCTAGAGAACATAAAAATAACACGCCGAAAGTAATAGAAGCTGACACAATTAATGAATTTCCCATTGCTCCAAAAAAATCAATATTATCAAGTACTTTTTGAAAATTACTTACCAATTCACTGCCAGGAGCGAATGGTGGTGGTACGCTATTGATTTCTCGATTGAGTCGGGTTGACATCACAAACATATAGTAAAATGGGAAAAGGGAAAATAGGGCAGCAGCGATTAAAAACAAATAAACGAGGGCTTTTGTAAATGAAAACTTCTTAAAACTGACTTCTGTATTTTTTTTCATCATTTATTCCCTCCTACATAGCTTCCCTTTACTTTCTTTGAACGACCAACTCTGTTTGTAATCAATAAATTAATAGCCGTTATTGCAATGATAATAATGAATAGAATAATGGCCGCAGCAGATGCAGTACCAAATGAGTTATATACAAATGCATCTCTCCATAAATAGGCAACCATTGTAATTCCTTCTTGGCGTAAGCCTCTTCCCATGAAAATAAGCGGCTCTGTAAATAATTGCAGTGCCCCTATGGTTGCTGTAAATGTAACAAACATTAAAATAGGCTTTAGCATCGGAAGCGTAACCATTCTTATTTGTTGTCCAACGGTTGCGCCATCGATTTTTGCCGCTTCATAAAGTTCTGTCGGGATACTTTGCATACCTGCTAAAAAGATAATTGTGTTATATCCTACCCATCTCCAAAATACCATTGTCGATATTGCAATCTTTACTGGCCAATACTCCTGGGTCCATCGAATCGGGTCGATGTCAAATATACTTAAAATATAGTTTACAAAACCAAAATCTTGGTTATTAAAAATAAGACCAAAAATGATCGCCACCGCAACCGTTGAAGTAATATAAGGTAAGAACACAAAAGTTCTAAAGGTATTACGAAACTTAATCAAAGCTGAATTAAGTGCAAACGCTAGTAATATCCCGATAAATATTTGTGGAAGTGTTCCCAAAATCCCCATGATAAATGTGTTTATGATCGATTGAAAGAATATATTGTCATTAAAGATAATCTCGAAATTCCTAAAGCCAACATATTCCATTGGTGCTAAACCATCCCATCGAAAAAAAGATAAGTAAAAACTAAATAACATAGGGAATAGCCCAAAAATGATATACAAAATAAAAAATGGAGAAACAAACAAATAGCCAGATATTGTATTTTGTTTTTGTTCAGTTAAACGTTTAGTTTTTGCTTTTTTCGGCAATTTTTTACCTCCTCTATAAATCCCTATAAAACAAAAGGAATACTCTACCTATTAAAATCTTGTTGTTATTTACAAAAGCAAACTTCATTATTTCTAAAGAATACTTTATATAGTCATCTCGCACACCAGAAGTTATCAATTAATTCTAGGCATGTAAGTAATTATAGTCGTTGAATTAGTAAATTAATAGCATATTTCAGCAAAACACTCTTGACCTGTTAAACTTTATTCAACCAAAATACTCACTTAAATAAAAGAGGTGCTCCCATTACAACAATAAAAACTAAATAAATTTATCAGATACGAAATTGAGTAAATTAATTCTTTCTAGAATTCAACATATACAATCGTCTGGCTAATATTTGTAGTTTTCCAATATTTAAAACTAAGTTTAATAGGTATAAAGAAATAACATTATTAGAAGCAAATTAAAATGAGAAGGGTATGGCAAGCTACTCCACACCCTCCAAGTTTTAGTCGGAAATTATTGTCTTTCTAAAACACTGTGTACTCGGTCTAACATAGCTTCCCACTCTTCTTCGGGGTCGCCACCAGCTGCAACGTTATCAATTGCTTCTTTAATCTCATCATCTACTGGGTAGAAACTAGCCCCTTTATAAGAAGGAACGACTGATTCAGCAGCTTCAGCAAAAATTTCTGCTGTATTTATTCCCCCGAAGTAAGGGTCTTCATACTCTTGAAATTCAGCCATCTCATATACAGATGGTGCGGATGGGAACAATCCATAACCTTGGAATGCTTTAAATTGTTGTTCTGGTGCAGTTAACCAGCTAATAAATTTATAAGCTTCTTCTTGATTTTCATTTTCAGATGGAAGCGTTAAAAAGGATCCACCCCAGTTACCAGCACCTTCTGGTAATGTAGTCATTGACCAAACGCCTTCTTCTGGGCTGTTATCTTTAATAACACCTTGTATCCAAGCAGGTCCTAAGAATGCTGCGTAAGATGCGTCATCCATACCCGCAAACCATTCTGGAGTCCAAAGTGGAATGTCTCCTACTACACCTTCATCATAAAGATCAACAACATAATCATAACTTTCTTTAATACCACTATTTTCTTCTAAAATGAACTCGTCTTCTGGAGTAAAGTAGGTTTCAGTGAGTTGATCACGTCTTGCATTATATACAAGCTCTCCAGAATCAGTGATTAATGCTCCTGTAGCTTCATTAATATCTAATGCTACTTGATAAAAATCATCCCATGTTTGAATTAATTCAGATACTGCCTCCGGCGAAGAATCAAAACCAGCCTCTTCTAAAACATCGGTACGATAGAACATTACTGTCGGCCCAATATCTGTTGGTAAACCAAATTGGAATGAACCGTCTCCACTCTGTGCATCTTGCCATACCCAATCAAGGAATTCTCCTTCAACATCTGCTGCTCCAAGATCATACAAATTGTGAAATCTATCTTCTGCAGTTAAGAAACGTCCAATTTGTGCGTCTTCTACCATTGTGATATCAGGTGCACCACTTCCAGCTGATAGGGATGTAAACAAATTATCATGCAAGTCATTTTGATCTTGATTAATAAGATTGATTGATACATGCGGATTTTCTTCTACATATTCTTCTATTAAAACATCATATCCCGTGTTTCCAAATTCCCAAAATACTAATTCAACTTCTGCATCCTCACTACCAATTTGTTCTTCTGTTACATCATCGGTTGTTTCTTCAGCATCATTATCATCACCGTCAACTGTCGAATCAGCACCGTTATCTGTATCGCCACCTCCACAAGCTGCTAGCAAACTAATAGCAAATAATGCTGTTAATACAAGTTTCCAAAAGTTTTTCATCTCGAAAACCCTCCTTTTTATTTTCAGTAGCATAAATGAATCACTTAAATTTATCGATAGTTTCACCAATACTCCAAAGCGCTTTCAGATAAAACAGAAAAAATAACTCTTCCATACATCGTAAGCCCTTACATTCTAATGTTTAAAATAACCTTTTAAAAAGCGCTTTCATACTTGTTAGGAATAGTATATTTCCTTTTTCTATCGTCTTCTATTTTTGATTCATTTATTTTACTAATACTAGTATAAACCACTAAACCGCTTTGGTAAAGTGGAGAATTAAAATATTTTAAAATTTATTCAACTTTTTCTACAGCACGTCATAAGGTCAGTTATTTTCTAAAAAGAAATTCTTTTTAGGAATATAGGCATAGTAAGATTATCACGCCATAAAACGAAACTTCAATCAGTGGGAGTTGGGTCTACAGGATGTAGGTTATACAGATGTTTCCGGTGGGACAAGTAATCAAAACACCAGATGTTTCCAGTTACTCACCCCACTGAAACCCATTGTTACCCCAAGTTTTACAAACGGTTATCTGTGATAAAAATGATAATATAAATGTCCATAATCAGTTTATACTATCATCGCACCTATACTTAAAGCGCTTTGGTAAAATGGTAAAACATAAATACCTCTACTAATTTCACCTCCTATATAATAAGGTTTTAATATTTAAATATAAGTGAAAGCGCTTTAAAAAGATTATAACTTTAGCTTTTATAATTATCAACCTCATTGACACAAAATCCTACTACTAGTCTGTCAATCAAATTAAGGTATTCTCCACCAAATTAATATTAATTTCTCTTAAATATATGTTTTGATTATTTAATCTCACAGCATTCGCCAAATTAATACTGAGTGAAAAAAATATTAGCCGTTTTTTTCCGACAACCTATGACCATTCTTTTGTTCTTCTTCAAGCAAAAATTTTTTTGCTTCAATTTGTTTAAAAGTAACTAGAGCAATTAACTGAATTGCAAATATTGGAACTGAAACTAGATAAAATGGAATGATTGCTGGAATCCAATAATTCAGCACGATAATAATAAAAAAGACAAAAATAATACCTAATGAAGACAACGGAAAAATTCCCGATATCCAAAAAGCATCTCTAAAAATTTGCCAAAACTTAAGCTGATAATGCGTTTGTAACGCAAAAGTATAACTAGAGATTAATATCCACAAAGCGGTTAAGATGATTAAAGCTGGAATAACCACATAAGCCATCACAGGATGATACGGCAATGCCCTAATTATAGCAAAATCGATGAAAATAAAGCTGAAGACCAAAAAAATAACGATAAACAACTTGTTTCCACGCCAAAAGTTATTTTTGAATACAAGATAAAACGACCGCCAAATTGTACCTGATTCATTTTCCTGTAATTTATCCCGAATAATAGAAAAGACGGCTAGAGTTGCTGGGCCAATTCCAAACAAACCTAATCCAAGTAATGAAAATAGCATCCATAATATATTTAAATAGGCTAAGATTGTAAGCCAATTAAATAATCGATATAAGCCAAACATAGCCCCGCCATTTGGTTGATCCATATGAAAACACCTCCTTAACGCTATGATAAATAGAGTAAATCTACATTCCTATAATATATCTGAATTGATATCGTTGAGCAAGTTTTTCCTTATCTGTTATTTATCAACATGATTAACATTAGCAAAATTCTTATTCTAACAAAAAGACAAAATCTAAATAGAATAAAACGAAACTTCAATCAGTGGGAGTTGGGCCTACAGGATGTAGGTCATGCAGATGTTTCCGGTGGGACGAGTAATCACAGCCCCAGTCCCAAGTCTTTTGGATGGGGTGAGTAATCGTAACCCCAGATGTTGTCACAAATGTTTGCGGTTACTCGCCCCATCGAAACCCGTTGTTGACCCGAGTTTTACGGACGGTTATCTGTGATAAAAATGGCTTTATTAAGGGATTATACACTACTAAATCATTCTACCATACAACGAGTACACTTATGTTTACTCGAATTCATCTCTTAGCCGGGAAGTGAAAACAAAAAACTGGAATATGCCAATTATATTATAGTGAGCATACTCCAGTTTTGAACATTAATTTTAATTTAATTATTCCAGTCCTAACCGTTCTTCAATAACCTCAACAACTTGATCTGCAGCCTCGTGACAACGTTCAATCGTTGGAGCCTCTACCATAACTCGAACAAGCGATTCTGTTCCTGACGACCTCACGAGTACACGTCCTTCACTTCCCATTTCCTGCTCAATTTTATTAATAGCTTCTTGAATGTGTGAATCCACCAATACCTGATGTTTATCAATTACCTTTACATTTTTTAAAACTTGTGGGAATTTTTCCATTTTTGATGCTAACTCCGATAATTTCGTGCCTGCTTCCTTCATAATATCAATTAATTGTAAGGCTGTTAGCATTCCATCTCCAGTAGTATTATAATCTAGAAAAATAATGTGACCAGATTGTTCACCACCAAAGTTATAACCACCTTTGCGCATTTCTTCAACTACGTAGCGATCACCAACATCTGTTTTATCACTTTTTATACCTTTTTCCTCAATAGCCTTATAAAATCCTAGATTACTCATCACTGTGGTAACAACTGTTGAATG
Source organism: Amphibacillus sp. Q70 (assembly GCF_052055485.1). Taxonomy (GTDB): domain Bacteria; phylum Bacillota; class Bacilli; order Bacillales; family Amphibacillaceae; genus Amphibacillus. The sequence continues at coordinate 751,057 of NZ_CP197171.1, forward strand.
TCGAAGGAGTCCGCGTTTATTTAAATAGTCAGCACAAATATACATAATTTGATCGCCATCAACGATATTTCCTTTTTCGTCTACAACAATTAAACGATCACCATCGCCATCAAAAGCTAAACCAATATCCGCTTCTTTTTCTACGACTAGTGCTTGTAATGCTTCTGGTTGCGTTGAACCAACACCATCATTAATGTTTAACCCGTCTGGTGAAACACCAATAGTTGATAGATCAGCTTCCAAATCGGCAAATAAATGAGGTGCTAAAGAAGATGCTGATCCATTAGCACAATCGAGTGCGATATGTAGACCCTCAAATTCATTATCAATCGATTGCTTTAAATACTGTAGATATTTTTGACCCCCTTCAAAGTAATCATTAATTACCCCAATTGCTGAACCGATTGGACGTGGAAATGAATCCTCTTTTTGATCGATTAATTCCTCAATTTCTTGTTCCTGTTCATCAGATAATTTAAATCCATCTGGTCCAAAAAATTTAATCCCATTATCCTCCACTGGATTATGCGAAGCTGAAATCATAACCCCAGCTTCTGCACTCATCGCTTTTGTTAAGTAGGCTACTCCTGGTGTGGTAATCACACCCAGACGCATAACTTCTACCCCAATCGATAATAAACCAGCAGTCAAAGCCCCTTCCAACATATCACCTGAGATACGTGTATCTTTTCCGATTAGTACCTTTGGTTTTTCTGCTTCTCTTGTCAGTACATATCCACTAACTCGGCCCAGTTTAAACGCTAACTCTGGCGTTAATTGCTCATTAGCTATCCCTCGCACACCATCTGTTCCGAAATATTTACCCATCATGTACCTCTCCTTTACTTCCGAATTACTCATTTTATTACTTACCGAACTTCAATCATGACTTCATCCCTAGCCAATAAAAAATCTAAATCATCTGGTCCTATCGCTTCTACAGGCAACTGATGTTCACCATCTTCAACTCCATCTAAATCAACAATCAATTGAAAATCACTTGAACTAATATCGGCTAATTCTGTTTGATAACCCGAGACAGTGATATCAATTGTACCTGTATCAGGATTCAAAAAAGATGGTGTTAAGCCATTAGCTAAGTTTTCAATATCAATTTCCACATCTTCAATTGTCTCTTCAATCATTTCTTCTACCTCTATAGTAACTGTTACTGTTTCACTTGATAAAAGTCTAACAGTCTCAGGTATTTCTAATTCCACTTCAACTGTGGTTGATTCAGTAATTTCTGATAAATCAATTGGCTCGGTACTTATCGATTCAATACTAGCAAGATTTTCCTCTGAGGCGAAAACCTGAACCTCATCTACATCTGCCTCCATAGAAAGCAGTCGAAAATCCTCCGACAGCTCACCAGTCGTTTCAATTGAAAGGGGAACCGATTTATTTGGACTCGCTAACTCAACCTCAACCGAAACTACTTCCGGCTCAATCCGAGCATTTAATTGATTTCCCTCATGATCATAGACCCGGACTGGAACTTCTTCAAAAGTCATGTCTTCACCAAGTCCTTCAACGTCAATAAAGGCTGTCACCATTGCTATTCGGTCAATAATATCCTGAGAGCTGGTAACTTGTACCGTATCCGGAATAACAGTAGCTGAAGTCAATTCATAACCAGGTTGAAGAGCCTCTTGATTGGTAAATTCAACATCAACTTCATACTCCGCTGTTGCCCTTTCTTCAATAGAAACCTCAACTTGCTCTGGGGCAATTTCAACTGACAATCGATTTGAAATCCCCTCATGCTCAAGTGGAACTGTATGCGTTCCCGGTTCTAGGCCCTCAAGATTGACATAAACATCAAAGTTTCGTTGCGTTGCAGTAGATTGCACAACACTTATTGTTCCTTGCAAAGTTACTGCAACAGTTTGTGGCACACCACTGACAACATATTGTTCATCGTCTATTTGAATACTGACAGGAATATCCTCTAATACTTGTGTCTCTTGGGAGCTATTAAATATCGAATCAAAGCTACCAATATCCGCCGTTCGTGTATCTTGATTATCAAGTGAAATCACAGTAAATACAATAATCGCAAGCAATAAGGAAATTATACGGATGACCCATGTTTTATTTAGCCATTCATTCATTTTTTCCTCCCCCTCCAGTTCCAGTTTTTCGGCGTAGGGGTTTTCTTAAAATTCGATCCTAAATTATCTCTTAATATCTCAACTAATTTATCTTGATCAATATCCCGATGTAACTCACCATTTCGAGTACAAGATATACTCCCAGTCTCTTCTGAAACAATAATAGTCAATGCATCGCTTACTTCACTGATCCCCATTGCTGCGCGATGACGTGTCCCCAACTCTTTAGAAATAAATGGGCTTTCTGAGAGTGGTAAATAGCAGGCCGCTGCCACAATTTCATTTTGATTTATAATAACTGCCCCATCATGCAAAGGCGTATTAGGAACAAAAATATTAGTTAGCAACTGATGGGTCAGTTGACCCTGAATCGGGATTCCTGTCTCAATATAATCCCCCATGTTCGTTTCACTCTCGATCGTAATCAATGCCCCAATCCGACGCTTGCCCATGTAAGTACAAGATTTAACAATTGCATCGATCGTTTGATTAAATATCTCTTCTTCCGACCGGCGATTACGACTAAAAAAACTCCCTCGCCCAATTTGCTCTAACGCTCTCCTCAGCTCAGGCTGGAATAAGATAATAACGGCAACAGGTCCCCAAACAATAACTTGCTCAATCATGACTTGCACAGTTTGAAGATTAAGTAAATAGCTAATCAAATATATAAATAAAACAACAAATATTCCTTTTAATAACTGAATGGCCTTTGTACCACGCAATAACATAATTAATTTATAGAAAACATACCAGACAAGGGTAATGTCTACCACTATTCTGAGCATATTAAATATATTTAGTCCCTCGCCGAACATGTTTTACACATCCCTCTATTCATATAATAACCACTCATTTCAATTGATAGTCACTCATTTTATTATAGCATAACCCTAAAAAACTTAATAATATAAATTATACACCAATAAAACCCATTACATAACTAAAAAAATCTTCAAATTTAAAAATAAGGATTGAATATTAATCATACCATTCAATCCTTATTGTGAAATCATATCAAGTTTTAACTTTAATAAAAATACTTTTAGCGCTAATCCTATCTGAGTAGTGAATGAGCCATGAAGGATTCGAACCTTCGACCCTCTGATTAAAAGTCAGATGCTCTGCCGACTGAGCTAATGGCTCTCGTTAATAAGTGGTTCTATTGATTGCTTAATTGGACGTTCAGTTTGTTGGCCTCTGTATCTCATTGCTAATTCTTAGATGTATCTGCTTCAGGGTTACTCGTTGCTTATTCGGGAGATGCCATGCTCGTTGCTCTACCTACTGAACTAATAGCTCCGTTAATATGTAGCTCTGTGGATTAATTTGACGTTCAGTTTGTTGATTCCACTGCTATCACAATGTTAAGTATTCTTTTCTAAAATAGAAAACCCTTTAAAACATTATGTTTTAAAGGGCCCTTATAAAAATTCACATTAAATAAGTAATGGCTGGGCTAGCTGGATTCGAACCAACGAATGACGGTACCAAAAACCGTTGCCTTACCGCTTGGCTATAGCCCATTAATATAACAACACACTTGAAACAACTGTTTAAATTATAACAATATGAAGTAAATGGTGGAGGGAGTAGGACTCGAACCTACGAACCCGATGGGAGCGGATTTACAGTCCGCCGCGTTTGGCCAACTTCGCTATCCCTCCAATATATTTTTATATTATATAATTACTATGCCGGCCAGAGGACTTGAACCCCCAACCTACTGATTACAAGTCAGTTGCTCTACCAATTGAGCTAGGCCGGCTTAATAAAAAATTTAGTTGATATTTATTATGGTACTCACCTAGTATTATCGCCATGTTAAAAGTTTATTCAATGAAGTTTTAATTCTTGCAAATTCGAATATAAAATTTATTCGAAATTTAAATACACCGACATCACTCAAAGTATATTAAGCAGAATGTCCGTTCATTCTTCCATCAAATAAGTTAGGATGGTACAAATGGTGGAGGATGCAGGGCTCGAACCTGCGACCCCCTGCTTGTAAGGCAGGTGCTCTCCCAGCTGAGCTAATCCTCCGTTCCAACGTACAGAATATAGCTAGTACTTATGTTATGACAAGGATGAATAATCGCACTAAGAAAGTCGAGGAATACTTATACTGCAAGAATAAACTCTAGCTGTGCTCATTCTGAGCCCTAGATCTTTACAAATTAAACATGCCTTCCTTCTAACTAGACTATCCCAAATAAAATATATGATGACCCGTACGGGATTCGAACCCGTGTTACCGCCGTGAAAGGGCGGTGTCTTAACCGCTTGACCAACGGGCCATTTTTTAAAAATTACGAAAGCTTCCAAACGGATTTGAACCGTTGACCCCTTCCTTACCATGAAGTCAGGAGTGACTATCAATGACTCTCAAATTTGACACAAAGATTATTATATCGCATTTTATTCTTTTGTCAACTATCAAATTATTTGAATTTACCCATTTTACGAAAGTTGTGATCATTTGGTTGATAAAATGTTGAGAGTGAGACCAAAATTGGTTTGATACCTTGAAAGCTCGAAATGACGACACACCAAATAGAATGTCCGAAAATCGCACATTTGAACCGCTATTCAATTGTTTGAGTCACCAGAAGCTAAGTTGATTTGAGCGCCGTTTGACTTTGTGAAAATGTTTAATTCCCACCGTATCAAAAGAGAGAATATGGCTCACACCTCGAATAAATCGGTAAAGATAAAACTTCACCTTGGACAAGGCATTGGAGGATCGGGCTCGAGCTAAAATAATCTGTGTATGGGTTGTCTTTTTTTTCGATCGCCAAAGAATAGTGACCAATGATGCAATTAAGAAGCGTATAAAGGATACGTAAAGAGCTGAGTAACATCGTTTGAATTTTCTCTAACTTAAATTCTTGCTTTTGGACACGGAAGAGCTCTTCGATTCGCCATCTCGTAATGTAGCCTTTCAAAATCCATAAGACATCTTTTTTACTTTTAATGATATGATTCGTTAGGAGTTTCATTGGTTTTTTTCCATACCCATAAACAACGACCATATTGAGTGGCGTATCCTTTAAAGTAGGGAGCTTCACCTGAATATGGCTCACTTTTAGAGCGTATTGGACACCCTGAATTTCCGTTCTAAAGTTAATCTTTCCTTTCCGTCTATTCGCAAGATCTGGCACTTTTATACGCCGGTTTTTGTGGATGAGGTAGCGATTATCTTTTAATCGTGTGATGAAAAAATGCTTTAAACTGTGAACATAATTAAACATGTCATTACTGTCATAAAGCCGATCCATCACGAAAGTGCACTTCTGTTCGTCCATCAATCGATCAATGGTGTTGAAGCCTTTCGCTTTTTCTACATTCATACTCTCAAATCCGTCTTCTTGTGCAGAACAGACATGTGTATAAAGGGAAAGTGGATGCTTCGTTTTGGCAGTAGAGAGGGCAAAGTTAATGGTTGTGTACCCTTTTTCAATGGTCTTCTTTGAGCCATCATGAATCTGACCGAGGGCTTCCATTTTCTCAGCGTAGGGTTTAGCAATATCCGATTCATCAACAATGACTAAAGGGTTGTCTGGAATGGATGTATGTAAAGTATCTAAGTAATTGCTGTGGACACATCGCAAGTCTTCATCTTGCGCTGCATTCCGCGAGAGACGTTTGATGGTATAGGTCAAGTCAATCGCTTCATTCAATGAACGGGCGATTTCAGATAGGAAGATGTGTTGAGATTTAGAAATGCCATAGAGGAGATCCAAATAGAATTTCTGACGTGATTTAGAAAGATTTTGAGTTAATTTATTTGAAAAAGTTCGAAGATTTCGTTTTGTTTGGTACATTTCTTTGGAATTCATGGTAAAATAGGGTCAACTCCTGTTCGTTATTTTTTGTTTTGTGGTGATTCAATTATAACACGGAACAGGGTCAAAAGAGTCCACAGATTGAATCTGTGGATAGATGAAAAGCCCGAGAAATCCATGTTTTCCACATGTGAATTCCTCGGGCTTTCACTTTATAGTTGAAGGCTATGATTTTTTGGGTAAATTCAAATAAAAAAATATGGACTATTTAGCAATTTGTTTGCTAGAAGTATTAACATTAATACTCGTTTGAGTTATAATATAATTAACAAGTCATAGGGAGGTGATAAAAAATGATTGAAGATATAATAAAGTGCTTAACAGCAATTGTACTGTTAAGCACAGCGATTCTAAACTTCTTAACAGCTTCCCAGCAAAGTAAGAATAAGAATCGCAAAGAAAAATGATAGGGAATAGGAGCTTCGGCTCCTCCCTGTCCTTATTATATCAAATAAGGAGGTAAAAATCATGTCAATTATATTTTATATCGCTGTATTTGTACTTGCCTGCAGTGGCTTGTTTATTGCCATTAAAAATTATAAAGAAAAGAAGTGAAACAAGTGTATGCTGATTCAACAAAAATCAAATGGCTTTTAGAAAACTTTACACCGTACTACATTCATAAGCACACGTCTGTCAGTCAATCAAATATTAATGATTTAAAGCGTGGTAAACGTAAAATAGAGAATCTTTCTATTGCCGTCGGCGCCAAACTTACCGAACTAGCCATAAAAGAACAAGAAACCACTCAAGAATAGCTTTTTTGAGTGGTTTCATTGTGCATAATTTTCCTCTAACTCATCTAACAGCTTTAAAAATTCACTTTCTTCTTTGGTTAAATTTTTTTTATTCAATAGCTTCACACCGATCTGAAAGCTTTTTACTATGAACTGTTCAATAGTCATAATAAACCTCCATTAAAAAAGCCCTAGAGTGGGCTTTATAAATTAATAAAATGTTTAACAAAGTCTCTACCAAACTTAGAAATTCTTAATCTATCTTTTGCCTTAGGTTTTAAATTCAAATTACTTTTTACTTTTATCATTTTCTTTCTAGGATTCGATAGTGCATCTTGCATAGATTTTACAGTTTTATGGAGATCATTTATTGCATCAATTGAATTTTTTAAATCTTTTTCAGCTGCATCATCATACTGATTTTCAAGTAAACCCATTTGTGACCGTCAAGTAAAAAGACACAATTTATGCTCATTAATTTGAAACACTTTCTTGCCCAAATATGGTCGATCTATGTTTCATTCGATAACTATCTTCATTTAGATGAATGATTTCAACTCGGTGTAGAATTCTATCTAATATAGCTGTTGTAATTGCTTGGTCACCTAATAGCTCTCCCCACTCTTTAGGTGCTTTATTTGAAGTTAAAATGATGGATGATTGATTGTATAAATCATTAATCAAGTGGAAGAACATATTAGCTTCCTGTGAATCCATCGCCATAAACATCAAATCATCAATAATAACTAAGTCTGCATCTCTTATTCTTTTCATTCTCGTCTGTGATTTTCGAGTAATTTCTTCCGTTTTTAATACATGAATAAGGTCTCCCATCGTAGTAAAGATAACCTTGTAACCTTGGTTTAACGCTTCGATTCCTAATCCAATTGATATGTGAGTTTTCCCACTACCTGGTGGTCCTAATAGAATGATATTGTGTAACTGTTCTATCCAAGTTAAATCCTTCAACCTATTCAAATGTTTATTGCTTAATGATTTCTGTTCTTTTATATTGAATTCCTCTAATGTCTTTTGGAACGGAAATGTAGCCCATTTAAATCGTTTTTCTAACTGCTTTTCTTCTCTGCGAGTTTGTTCATATTTTACTACATCTAGGAGGAACTGAGTAAAGGAGGAATCCTTTTGCTCAGCCTCTCTAATTAATGCAGGAAGGTGATTTGCTGTTTCTGTTAAACGTAGAGTTCTCATCAATTCTTGTAATTGATTTAACTGGCTCATACTGGATCACCTTCCAATATGGCAGTATAGGCATTCACTTCTCGTTTTTGAGCTTCTGTTTCCATAACCCAAGCTGAAACTCCTTTTACTCGTGTTACATTCTTAGCGGTATCATTTGGTGTATCTTCCATTTGTCGATGTCGTTTTAAATAGGCAACGACATCGCTAAAATCTGTGGCACCATAAAGATTCCTCTTTATACACTCTTTCAATGCTGTTGATAGAATTTCTTTGTTATTTGTTTTTGTCTCTTTTATTATCATTTGGAGTTGATCCCTAATATATCGAGGGTACTTCCCTTTTACTGCTTGTAGATAATCATAAGCCATCTCACTGTCATTAAAATGCTCGGCAACTGTATTCATAAATGCATCAATACCCTTTGTTCTATCACGGCTATGTTTTCTATCTTTAATCAATAACCCTTTCTCGTCAGGGATCGTATGCTTTGCTATGATTTCACCTGTTTCAGGGCTATAAATGATTAATTCTCTTTCCTCCGTTTCCTTAATGCAGACCGTTTCGTACTTGCCAAACGTCCCCAATGGTAGAGTATAACGGTTAGATAAATATCGAATGGTATTGTCCTTATGGACACATCTTGATATACTATTTTCATAGTTATATTTTATATCTATATTTTTGGTGACTGGTCTTAAGTGTTGTCTTTCCAGGGAAAATACTTCGACCGGTCTCTTTTTTGTTGTATGGTGAATTTTATAGTTTCCAGTTCTATGAAGCCATTCCCACCCTTGTTCATTCCAAGAATCAATGTTATGAAAAACTCGATGTTTAGCGAAATTATGTTTAATAAATCCAACTACATTTTCAATTTTTCCTTTGCTCTCTGGATCCGCCTTGCGGCAAACACGAAGGTTTAGATTCCTAGATTCTTTATATTGTTGGAACTCTTGTGTTAAAATTAAATCCCCACCATTCTCACTGACAACGATTAAACTATCTTGGTCATATACCAATTCACCTGGAATTCCTCCATACCACTTAAATGCATTTTCATGTGCTTTAATGACATCTTGGGTAGTAAATGGCCTATCCAACCATTCCATATATTTATATCTAGAATTAGATAGTACAAATGCTATAAAGTTTAATTTTACTTCCTTACTGTCTGCTGCCTTCTGTTTCGTATGACCAAAATCAACTTGTATTTGCTCACCCATAGGTGAATCGAGAATAGCCTCATAAATTCGTGGTGAAGTTTCCTTTCTTATTTTATATTCCTCTCGAAGTTCTCTAACATAGGAGCGAACCGTACTTTCACCTACTTCTAAATCTTCGTATCTTTCTTTTAGCCAATCTTCTACTTGTGCCGCAGACATATCTGGATGTTCTCTTAGCCAGGATAAAATTAGTTCTTTATAAGGATCTAATTTCTTACTTCTGGTTTGAATGGAATCAACCCACTTAGACATATCCGAAGGATTCTTTTTTAGATAACGATGAACGGTTGATCTTGAGATTCCTAGTTTTTCAGCTACCTTTGTCTTACTAAAACCCTTTTTAATTAATTGATGTATTTCCATATACATTTCCCACTTATCCACCTTTACGTCCTCCACTGTTCTGTATGTTTTGATATAAACATTGTACAATGGAAGTTCTTATTATTAATATTTTTGTGTAAATAAGTGTGTCTTTTTATCTAGCAAAAACTGTCTACTCTAGTTTAGCAGTCACACCATTCTTAAAAGGTTTTCCCGAACTGCTTCATATTGACTATATTCTATATTGAATTCTTCTAAGATGTCTCTATAAGTTTTAACGTCATCATTATCATCATAATAACCAGGTTGATAAGATAACCGAAGGGAAGCAATATCCAAAAGAGTTAAACGATCTAAAGTATCATAATATAAATAAGCGATATCAAAATTTACATTTTCCGCCTTCGTAACCTGTACAAAACCGTTTACCATATATTCTATTTTTTCTTCCTGATTAGTTTCACTCACTTTATCAAAGAATAATTCAAAAATTTTATCAACTTTGATTTTGTTTTTTTCATTTTTTTGTAACAGATTCTCTTTAATTAAATCAATTCTTTTATTTAATTCTTCAAGTGCTTTTTTTATATTCTGAATTTTCCGCTCAGTTCTGTAAGCAGAAATAGCTCCTCCAACTGCTGGAATCATAGAACCAAGCACATCAATTCCTACTGTTGAGACTATCCCAAACGAACTCTCAGTAATAGTATCTTGAACCATCTCTTTTAGCGCATCTGTTCCATAATCACTCATAACATTTAATATGTGTTCTGTTAAAAAACCTCGAACTGCCTCTGATTTTTTAGTCATACCATCGCTCCCTTTTATTGTGCTAAAGATATGATTCGACAAAAAAGAGGATATTTCCTCTAATAATGCAAAAGACACCCAATCGGATGCCTTAAAGCCCTAATAATTTATTCATCACCGGAAAAACTAACATTCATGAACATAATAGTTATGCCCATTTCAGGTAATTGATCATCAGTAGAAAATATTATTGTATAATCATCTACAAAATACATGCCTGCATGATTAGGTAAAGCTTTTTCGAACTCATCACCTAATTCTTCTAAATCAAGATCTAAAGTAGCAGCTACATGAAACATTGCATATAATCCATTACCTTGTAAGTCCCGATATGGTTGGTCATTTGGAATAACAACGACATAAAAATCGACCTCACCATCTTCTTCATAATTAGCAATAATGATATATTCATCCGAACTATATAGCGTCTGTGTATATCCATTTTTCGTTTCTTCAGCAGGTTGGACTTTTTCAATTAGATCAATATCATCTTCAAGAGTAGTAAGATTATTGTAATCTTCTATAAATAACTTTATTTCTTCACTGTATATTTCGTTTTCATTATCACTATTTTCAGATTTATCTATTTCGCTAAAATCCTCTGATACTTTTTCTATTGTGTGAGGTAACTCTCCATCAAGAAATTTAGTGGATATAGCACCTATCATATATCCGACTTCATAAGAACTATCAGAAATAGCGCTAACATCGTTATCTTCAAGATATTTCTCCGATACACCCTTTACAAAATTAGCGACTTCCATAACTTCTATAGTTAAAGGATCCTCAGGACTAAAATTTTCATCTATTTCCTCGACAGAGGCATCAATATTATCAATTCCTTCTGTCAAAAGTTGCTTTGCTTCAGTCTCACTATCACCGTGAGTAAGATAAGGAAGATTTAAGTAGTTTTTCGTAATTTCTTCTAAATAATAGAGTGCATCCTCTTTACTCATTTCTATTTTTTCGACTTCAGTAGTATTATCTGATTGTGAATCTTTATTTTCGATGTTAGACGAACCTTCTTCAAATCATCAACCCCTGTATATATAATACTACTATTGTACCATTACAAGGAATTTATTTCCAATTTATTTTTAAAAAGACACCTCATTTTGAGATGTCTTGATTTATTAATTATTCAAATATACTCGGCTCATACCATTGTTCGATGAATGCCATTCCATCTCCCGATCTTTCAGTGGTGATTTTAACTACATTCCCTTCGTCTTGTAAATATGGAATTCCCCAAAAACTAACTACTTGATTTACATCATCAGTTTCTTCACCTATGTAAGCAGTAAGATCACTTGCATACATGTCTACCATTTCCTTAGATGTACTTGCAGTATTTTGTCTATCAAAAGATAAATCAACTAAAACAATGTATCCTTCTCCTGTTCCCGAATCATCATTAACTCTAATATCAGTGACGGATGTCTCTGAATACTCATCTCTAACACGACTTTTATCTAACCTCTCTAACTCTGACTTTCTTATGTCAAAATCACTATCAGTTTCTTCTTCGTCTTGATCAGGCTCATCGCCATTAGATTCATCCTCGCCCTCTTCCGTTTGCTCTTCTTCGGATGAATCATCGTCTTTCACCTCATCTACATCCTCTTTATCTCCATCTTCAATCACTTCTAGATCATTATCATCAGTTTCAACGGATTCTTGTGTTTCTCGACTATTTCCGCAGCCAGCTAAAAACAAAACTGATAACAATATAAATAATACCTTCTTCACATTAATCAACTCTCCCAATAATTATAAGACAATTATCCTAAAGTTGGTTAAATAATGCAATATAAAAGGAAAATACATATTGAGATGTCTAAAGTTATTATTTATATAAGACTAATGTATGAAAACCTTCCATATTACCAGTAAGGCCCTGGTTCTGAATACTGTTTAATTTAACATCGACGATTTCATAACCTTCATTTTGTATTTCTGTAAGTATTGAATCAACTTGAGTCGTGTATTTGTCATCACTACCAAAGTTTTGATTGAGCCATTTACTAAAACTGTTGATCATTATGACGTGTACGTTACCGTCTTTTTCATGTAGTAATGGCTTTACCTCTTTTTCAAAAATATTCTCAGCACTTTTTTTCTGAGATTTATTAAATAATGCCATTTAAACCACCCCTTTTTATTGTCTTGTTATATGATTCGACAAAAGAAGGGAAATTCCTGCAAAATAATTAAAAAGACACCCACAAAAGCAGGTGCCTAATTAATTTTATTCTGATAAATTATCAAGAGCGTATTGCGCTTGTTCTTCTGTAAATTGTTCCCCATATTCTGATGTAAGTTGATCAAATAACTCTTGATCAGACATCGGCATAGTTTCTTGATAACTTTCCGCTGCTTCAAGCGCCTCTTCGTTATAATCCACTTCTACATTTTCTATAGCATATTGTGCTGCATCTTCTGGATATTGGTCTCCATATTCAGATGTTAATTGTTCAAAAAGTCCCTTTTCTGAAAACGCCATGAGGTCAATATAATTTTGAGCAGCCTGTAAAGCGTTTCGATGTTCACGTGGAACATCCTCTTCTTCTGGCTCAGGTTCATTTTCTTCCTCAACCTCTTCATCCGTTTCATCTTCATCAATGTCAGCCTCATCCTCAGCATCATCTTCTGCAGGATCTTCTTGCGCCTGCGCTTCTCCTTCAGGTTCATCGCCTCCAGCGTCTTCCCCATCACCACATGCTGTCAATGAAAACATAACAAACAACGATAACATTAAAATTAATATTTTTTTCATTTCTTAACCCCCATATGTACTATTATGGGTATATTATCTTATATCTGTAAAAGTATTGCAAGACATTCCACACAATTCCCCTATCTTTCAGGTAAATTTCCACGCTATCACTAAACGCTAATTTATCACACTATCATACTATCATACTATCATATAAATAGTCGCAGTGCCGTGCGGTTTTGTCGCAGGATCACTTTTCAAACTTGATTGCATCAATACCAAAAAAGATTACTGGTAAGTCTGTCATAGCCTTATTTAAGTAGCGATGTACGGTAGCTCTGTCAATGTTCTCTGTTTTTGCAATTTCTTGAACTGTATATTTTTTAGGGGTTATGTACTTCTTTTCCCACACCCTAAAATATTTTAATTCATTTTGGTTGCAGTTATGACGGTACGCTTCAATTTTACCCTTTATGAAATGGACCATTGCAATAGGTTTTTTCTTACTCTGTTTAATTAATTCGATCGATTCAAGGTTAATCTCATCTATATCAAAATCATGGATTGACGTTTCTTCAAATTTCAAAAGATCGTCCTCTCGTTTTTGACAATGCAAAACAAGTGTCCTATAGTTTTTCAATAACAATTTGATATTACGTAATCTTCTGTCATGTTTTACTTTCTCCTGTTCCTCTAGGTAAGCTTGATGTGCTTTTGCAGCTTCCCTTGAGGCAGTTTCAGTAATAATCTTTAATTGTTTTTCTGATAATTGCATTCTATCCTCCTAACTCCCCTTACTCGTAAAATAAATATCTTCTGCTTTCTTTGGCATGTTGTTCCATACCTCCGATAAGCTTTCCGGATCCGGAAGATCATCATTGACTGATTCAATCAATTCTTGCCATTCCGTCCAGGTTGATTTACTGATATTCTGATCAACAATAAACTGTTTATGACCATCTCGTTCTATGCCAGGTAATCGACTCAAACGAGATGGACTTCTATTCTGCCGATCGATTTCAAGTCCGTTCTTTAAACACACATCATAGAGATAATCAACTCTTTCTTTATACTGTTGAATGCTGTTTGCTTCCACTCTGACAATCGCATGAAGTGATTTCTTACCGCTATCAACAAGCATGGTGATCGGTAACTCTAATTCTCTAAGTAATGCGTTTTGACGACTGATATCGGTTGTATCTGATTCGACAAGGGCATAACAATAATCTGTGGTATTATCATTTTTGACACCTTTACCATCAAGGGGATTGAAGCGAACCCAAGCACCCACCTCTTTGTCATAGTCGCCAATTGCAAAACCTAAATCATTTTTATATCTATTAATCTCTTGGATTAACTCACCTGCAGTTTTACTGTAGACACCTTTGGTAGGAAGCTTTTCATCTCCGTTATCCCATGTATTTGTGAGATAACCGACATAATCCGTCATGTCAAATAAAGTACTGATATATTGAATCATCTGTTCATGAGGCTTCCAATTCGTTGGCTCTTGGACTTCTTTCTCTTCAATCCAGCCCTCTTCGACAATGACAAGATCATGAGAGATCGTTGAATTCCAATCCAATGCTCCATCCCCTGAAGAGTGGCTCCGTGGTTGCCAACCTTGATCTTTCGCATATTGGGTAGTGGTTGCACCAGTGACACTGGAATCCTGAAACGAATGCCATTTATTTTGGCATTCACCTGGTCTGTAACGATTAGGATCTCGTTGACTCTACTCTTCCCAATCGTCTACAGTATATCCCTCATACTTCAATGCCATTCCGGCGTCTACCCATATCCATTCTTGATAAGTAAGTATTAAAGGATCTATTTCATTTAATAATTCTACTAAGTTGAATTTTTTCATGGGATTCTATCAACTCCTAATTAGGCACATAACTATGTGGATTCGAATGAAGCGTTCTCCATTTATTAGCTGCAGTTTGTTTGATTAATTTATAGGCTTGATCATATGTCCAATTCTCAACATTTTAATAACCTCTTTGAAACAACTGTTTAATCTGTTTTGCAGAGGATAAGTTCTATGCTTCTCTTGACTTAATCGCGTTGATCAACTTATCTGCTTGCCCTTTACTATCAATCTCTGTTGGATCAATGCCAGCTTTTTCAATCTGATTGATTTGCTCTTTACTTGGCTTCTCTGCTTCCCAGCCAAAGAGTGGCTGATAGTTTGTAAGGTCTTTATCCTCGATGTCCATTGCAAATTGAATAGGATTCACTAATCTTTTTTTCTTACGCCTTAATTTTTCTAATCTCTTGGCTAATGCTTCCTCACGTTTAGCGGTTGCCTCTTCTGCAGTTGAATCTTGTATTTCCTCTATGTCGACAGGTCCACCTACTTCTTCGATCATTTGAGTAGCTTCTTTGGCTACTTCTTCATTTTCTACAATGAGATGGGCAAGGTGAACAAGTACGTGTCGGTCGGTATGCCATAGGAAATCTAAAAGCAATAGATGATCTTTCCCTGGAAATAAATGCGTCCCACGTCCTACCATTTGTCTATAAAGTGGGCGCACTCTTGTTGAGCTCAATACGACAATACAATCAACTGCAGGACTGTCCCACCCTTCTGTTAAGAGCATGGAATTACATAAGACGTTATATTTATCATTTTCAAAATCCTCTAATACCCGATCTCGATCTTTAGAGTTCCCATTGACCTCTGCCGCTTTAAATCCTTTCTCATTGAGTAAATCTCTAAATTTTTGTGATGTCTTAACCAACGAAAGAAAAACGACTGTTTTTCTATTCATACAATGATTGGCCATTCCATATGCAATTTTTTCTGGATACGAAGCCAAAACTTTCCCCTCCCCACCTGCAGAAAAGTCTCCCGTAGACTGTCTAACTTCTGATAAATCCAACTTGACAGGTAAGATTAAAGTTTGAAAAGGAGATGTATTTTATGAAGGACCAAAGAACAAAGTACATTGAACATTTAATAGAACAAAAATGTCCAAACATGAAATTATTTGCAGAAAGTATTAATTTGACATATACAACGCTCCGTTCAATGTTACAAAAAGGTATGGGTAATGCATCAGTAAACAACGTAATAAAAGTTTGTCAAGGGTTGGGTATAACTACAGCTAAACTAATAAAATAGGGAGATTTATTTGAAATAGGATCAATAATTAAAGAACAAAAAGAAGAACAGCAATTGATGGTGCTCCTTGCGTTAACAGGTGGTCTCAGACGAGGTGAAATTGCTGGTATTGCTTCAGATGTTTGTAACTTTGATAATAACAGCATTCTTATCAAACGTTCACTACAATACTCTAAAGCAAATGGATTAAGATTAAAAGGCACAAAAACAGAAGATACTCGAACAGTGATTTTATCTCAGAAATTAATGCAAAGATTACAGAATCTTTATACTATAAAGGTAGCTTTTAGAAATAGTATGGGGAATCTGTGGGAAGGTTTTAAAGATGTGAATGGTAAGGAAGTGCTTTTACTATTTTCTAATGAATATGGTAAACCTTACAGACCTGATTCAATCACTCAGTTTTGGGATCGATTTACGACAAGGAATAAAGATGAGTTGAGAAAAATTCGATTTCATGATTTAAGACACTCGAGTGCCACATACATTTTAAGTGAAGGAACAAAAGAAGGATTGAATATGAAGACTGTACAGAAACGACTAGGTCATAAAAATATTAAAACGACATTGAATCTATATAGTCATGTCACCGATCAAGATGATGAGGCAACTGGAAAGCTATTCGACGACCTTTTTAGTTAGTCACTTTCACGTCACTCCTACATAAAACTTCATGGTTTTTTTAAAATAAAAAAACGCCCTATCCCTTACGAGACAAGCGTTTACAGGAGAGCTTCCAAACGGATTTGAACCGTTGACCCCTTCCTTACCATGGAAGTGCTCTACCACTGAGCTATGGAAGCAAATGACTCCACAGGTAGGATTCGAACCTACGACCGATCGGTTAACAGCCGATTGCTCTACCACTGAGCTACTGTGGACCAATAGTAAAAACATTTGTTACTTCTCAAAGCCAAATATATGACTTAGCGACGTCCTACTCTCGCAGGGAAAACCCAACTACCATCGGCGCTGAAGAGCTTAACTGCTGTGTTCGGTATGGGAACAGGTGTGACCTCTTCGCTATTGTCACTAAATCAACGTATTCATTTGTTCAGGTCATACCCTGAAAACTAGATAAGAAACGCATCAGACAAGTCAAATCATATAATCCAGCTTCACTGACCCAGCAACGATGTTGCTAAACGGTCGTTTCAGCTTTTTAATTTAGTTAAGTCCTCGATCGATTAGTATTCGTCAGCTTCACATGTCACCATGCTTCTACCTCGAACCTATCTACCTCATCGTCTCTGAGGGATCTTACTCTAATGATGGGAAGTCTCATCTTGAGGGAGGCTTCATGCTTAGATGCTTTCAGCACTTATCCTTTCCATACGTAGCTACCCAGCCATGCTCCTGGCGGAACAACTGGTACACCAGCGGTATGTCCATCCCGGTCCTCTCGTACTAAGGACAGCTCCTCTCAAACTTCCAAACGCCCACGACGGATAGGGACCGAACTGTCTCACGACGTTCTGAACCCAGCTCGCGTACCGCTTTAATGGGCGAACAGCCCAACCCTTGGGACCGGCTACAGCCCCAGGATGCGATGAGCCGACATCGAGGTGCCAAACCTCCCCGTCGATGTGGACTCTTGGGGGAGATAAGCCTGTTATCCCCGGGGTAGCTTTTATCCGTTGAGCGACGGCCCTTCCATACGGCACCGCCGGATCACTAAGCCCGACTTTCGTCCCTGCTCGACTTGTCGGTCTCGCAGTCAAGCTCCCTTCTGCCTTTACACTCGTTGAATGATTTCCAACCATTCTGAGGGAACCTTTGGGCGCCTCCGTTACTTTTTGGGAGGCGACCGCCCCAGTCAAACTGCCTGCCTGACACTGTCTCCGAACCGGATCACGGTCCTGGGTTAGAAGGTCAACACCCTCAGGGTGGTATCCCACCGGCGCCTCCACGTAAGCTAGCGCTCACGTTTCAACGGCTCCCACCTATCCTGTACAAAGGATGCCGACATTCCATATCAGGCTACAGTAAAGCTCCACGGGGTCTTTCCGTCCTGTCGCGGGTAATGCGCATTTTCACGCATAGTATAATTTCACCGGGTCTCTCGTTGAGACAGTGCCCAAGTCGTTGCACCTTTCGTGCGGGTCGGAACTTACCCGACAAGGAATTTCGCTACCTTAGGACCGTTATAGTTACGGCCGCCGTTCACTGGGGCTTCAGTTCAACGCTTCGCTGACGCTAACGCATCCCCTTAACCTTCCAGCACCGGGCAGGTGTCAGCCCCTATACTTCGCCTTTCGGCTTCGCAGAGACCTGTGTTTTTGCTAAACAGTCGCTTGGGCCTTTTCACTGCGGCTTCTCATGCAAGAAGCACCCCTTCTCCCGAAGTTACGGGGTCATTTTGCCGAGTTCCTTAACGAGAGTTCTCCCGCTCACCTTAGAATTCTCATCTCGCCTACCTGTGTCGGTTTGCGGTACAGGCACCTGTGTCCTGGCTAGAGGCTTTTCTTGGCAGTGTGAAATCGGGAACTTCAGTACTTGATTTCCTTCCCCATCACCACTGGTCATTAGGTCAGACGGATTTGCCTATCTGACTGACTCATGGCTTGGGCGCGCTCTTCCAATCGCGCGCTTTCCCTATCCTTCTGCGTCCCCCCCTTGCTCTTAACGGCCACGAGGTGGTACAGGACTATCCACCTGTTGTCCATCGCCTACGCCTGTCGGCCTCGGCTTAGGTCCTGACTAACCCTGAGTGGACGAGCCTTCCTCAGGAAACCTTAGGCTTTCGGTGAAGAAGATTCTCACTTCTTTTTCGCTACTCATACCGGCATTCTCACTTCTAAGCGCTCCACCAGTCCTCTCGGTCTGACTTCTCAGCCCTTACAACGCTCTCCTACCATTGTTCAACGAACAATCCGTAGCTTCGGTGATACGTTTAGCCCCGGTACATTTTCGGCGCAGCGTCACTCGACCAGTGAGCTATTACGCACTCTTTCAATGATGGCTGCTTCTAAGCCAACATCCTGGTTGTCTGGGCAACGCCACATCCTTTTCCACTTAACGTATACTTGGGGACCTTAGCTGACGGTCTGGGTTGTTTCCCTCTCGACTATGAACCTTATCACCCACAGTCTGACTCCCAAGGATATATCTCTGGCATTCGGAGTTTGACTGAATTCGGTAACCCGGTAAGGGCCCCTCGTTCAATCAGTGCTCTACCTCCAGAATACATGCCTTGAGGCTAGCCCTAAAGCTATTTCGGAGAGAACCAGCTATCTCCGTGTTCGATTGGCATTTCACCCCTACCCACACCTCATCCCCGCATTTTTCAACATACGTGGGTTCGGGCCTCCAGTCAGTGTTACCTGACCTTCACCCTGGACATGGGTAGATCACACGGTTTCGGGTCGACGACCCTTTACTCTAAACGCCCTATTCAGACTCGCTTTCGCTGCGGCTTCACCTTTTCCGGTTTAACCTTGCAAAGAATCGTCACTCGCCGGTCCATTCTACAAAAGGTACGCCGTCACCCATTAACGGGCTCCGACTACTTGTAGGCACACGGTTTCAGGTTCTCTTTCACTCCCCTCCCGGGGTGCTTTTCACCTTTCCCTCACGGTACTGGTTCACTATCGGTCACTAGGGAGTATTTAGCCTTGGGAGATGGTCCTCCCGGATTCCGACGGAATTTCTCGTGTTCCGCCGTACTCAGGATCCACATCGGAGAAAATCACTTTTCCACTACAGGGCTCTTACCTTGTCTCGCGGACCTTTCCAAGTCGCTTCGTGTAAATGATTTCTTTCTCACTCCATGTGATGTGTCCTACAACCCCAAGAAGCAAGCTTCTTGGTTTGGGCTCGTTCCGTTTCGCTCGCCGCTACTCAGGAAATCGCTTTTGCTTTCTCTTCCTCTGGGTACTGAGATGTTTCAGTTCCCCAGGTCTGCCCCATTTAACCTATGGATTCAGTTAAATGCTCTACTCCATAACGAGTAGAGGGTTCCCCCATTCGGATATTCCCGGATCTTTGCTTACGTACAGCTCCCCGAGACATTTCGGTGTTCGTCCCGTCCTTCTTCGGCTCCTAGTGCCAAGGCATCCACCGTGCGCCCTTTCTTACTTAACTAAGTTGCGTTTGCACGCTTTACAGTAAAAAAGACTTATTCTTACTTGATTTGATGTCTTGTCATATTTCTTATCTAGTTTTCAAGGTACGCTTCCACAGGATGGGGTGACTTCTATGTTGTCACAAGTCTTTTCAATGAGACGAATAATCGCAGTCTTATATTGCAAAGTCGTGACATACTAATAAAGCCCCAACATTTTGTTGATGGTGGAGCCTAGCGGGATCGAACCGCTGACCTCCTGCGTGCAAAGCAGGCGCTCTCCCAGCTGAGCTAAGGCCCCTAAAATGCAGGATGGTGGGCCTAAGTGGACTCGAACCACCGACCTCACGCTTATCAGGCGTGCGCTCTAACCAGCTGAGCTATAGGCCCATCCTAAAACGGAATATTACTTTGTTTAATAGCGAGGGAATTGATCTCTCAAAACTGAACCAAACAACACATGTGTTAAGTATCATCTAAACTCAAGTTAGATGTTCCTATTAATCAGTCTAGCTCTGATTTTCCTTAGAAAGGAGGTGATCCAGCCGCACCTTCCGATACGGCTACCTTGTTACGACTTCACCCCAATCATTGGCCCCACCTTCGGCGGCTGGCTCCCATAGGGTTACCTCACCGACTTCGGGTGTTGCTAACTCTCGTGGTGTGACGGGCGGTGTGTACAAGACCCGGGAACGTATTCACCGTGGCATGCTGATCCACGATTACTAGCGATTCCGGCTTCATGCAGGCGAGTTGCAGCCTGCAATCCGAACTGTGAAGGGTTTTCTGGGATTGGCTTCACCTCGCGGCTTCGCTGCCCTTTGTACCCTCCATTGTAGCACGTGTGTAGCCCAGGTCATAAGGGGCATGATGATTTGACGTCATCCCAACCTTCCTCCGGTTTGTCACCGGCAGTCATCTTAGAGTGCCCAACTGAATGCTGGCAACTAAGGTTAAGGGTTGCGCTCGTTGCGGGACTTAACCCAACATCTCACGACACGAGCTGACGACAACCATGCACCACCTGTCACTTATGTCCCCGAAGGGAAAGCTTTATCTCTAAAGCGGCCATAAGGATGTCAAGACCTGGTAAGGTTCTTCGCGTTGCTTCGAATTAAACCACATGCTCCACCGCTTGTGCGGGTCCCCGTCAATTCTTTTGAGTTTCAGCCTTGCGGCCGTACTCCCCAGGCGGAGTGCTTAATGCGTTAACGCCAGCACTAAGGGGCGGAAACCCCCTAACACCTAGCACTCATCGTTTACGGCGTGGACTACCAGGGTATCTAATCCTGTTCGCTCCCCACGCTTTCGCACCTCAGCGTCAGTTACAGACCAGAGAGTCGCCTTCGCCACTGGTGTTCCTCCACATCTCTACGCATTTCACCGCTACACGTGGAATTCCACTCTCCTCTTCTGTCCTCAAGTTCTCCAGTTTCCAATGACCGCTTACGGTTGAGCCGCAAGATTTCACATCAGACTTAAAAAACCGCCTGCGCGCGCTTTACGCCCAATAATTCCGGACAACGCTTGCCCCCTACGTATTACCGCGGCTGCTGGCACGTAGTTAGCCGGGGCTTTCTCGTTAGGTACCGTCAAGGTACGAGCAGTGACTCTCCTACTTGTTCTTCCCTAACAACAGAACTTTACGATCCGAAAACCTTCTTCGTTCACGCGGCGTTGCTCCGTCAGACTTTCGTCCATTGCGGAAGATTCCCTACTGCTGCCTCCCGTAGGAGTCTGGGCCGTGTCTCAGTCCCAGTGTGACCGATCACCCTCTCAGGTCGGCTACGCATCGTTGCCTTGGTGAGCTGTTATCTCACCAACTAGCTAATGCGCCGCGGGCCCATCTATCAGTGACAGCTTTAAGCCGCCTTTTATCCTCTCATTAGGTAATTAGAGGTCTTATCCGGTATTAGCTCGCGTTTCCGCGAGTTATCCCCGTCTCATAGGTAGGTTGCCCACGTGTTACTCACCCGTCCGCCGCTCGTTCCACCCTTTATCACTCCGAAGAGATCGAAAGGATTTCACGCGCTCGACTTGCATGTATTAGGCACGCCGCCAGCGTTCATCCTGAGCCAAGATCAAACTCTCAATAATATTGAATGAGCATCTCTTCTACTCTGTTTTGAAGCACTAGCTTCTTCTTACTTCTTTACTTAACTTAATGGTTGTTTGGATTCAGTTTTCAAAGATCAATTAAGTGTCGTCTTTTTTGGCGACGAGATATAATATATCACGTTTAATGTGAGTCGTCAATACAATTTTTAAAATTAAATAATTATCCAGAGATAAATCAAGGATTCGACTTTTTTACGCCACTGTTTGACAACAAGAATTAATATAGCATATCAGATACTTTGTTGCAACATTTTTTTTGATCAGAATAAAGGCAAATACTAGAACTTATACTTAGGAATGTATTTTAGCACATCTTGTTCTTTTGCTACTCGACGAAACAACTGAAATAAGGTTTGATAACGATTGTACATAGCCTTTTTTACCACTATATCAATTCTTGTATCTTCCAAGTCAAAAATTAATTCATCCATCTCCTTCTTTATCATATATTCTAGTTCACTTAATTCTTTCTCATTTATAACAATACCAAACATAATAATCCCTCATCTCTCTATTTTAAAAAACGATAATAAATTCGGTTCACTGTATCTATTATTTTCCCAAATTACGAAAAAACAAACCATTATAGCTACATATATATTCATAATTCGTAATAGGACATGCATAAGATAGAGTATATCTTATCTATCAAAGGAGTAATATAATGACTTTTTTCTTTGCTTTTAAATTAAATCATTTAAAAAAGTACTTTATTGTCTTAGTTTTTGGATTTATTGTAACTTCTCTCCTTATTTTTAACGGAAACAAGTATTTGCAAGTTTTCTCTTCAGAAGAAGACCCACGTGCATTACTGAAAGGAAATGAAGATAGAAATGAAATTGGTTTAACCTTTAATATAACTTGGGGGGATGAAATGCTTGAACCTATCTTGCAGCAATTAGAAAATGAAAATGTTTCAGCTACTTTCTTTTTATTGGGTGAATGGGCAGAGCATCATCCACACTTAGTTGACTTAATTGCTGAAAAGGGACACGAAATCGGTATGTTGGGGTATCGATATAAAAGTTATCTTGAGCTAGAAACCAATGAGGTAACAAAGGATCTTTATAAGGCAAAGGATATCTTCACAAAATTAAACTATCCTGATTTATATTTATTACGAACACCTAGTGGTCATCTTAATAAAGAAGTGCTAACAACAGCTGTTAATCAAGGTTACCAAGTCATTGATTGGCGAGTAAATCCAAATGATTGGGAGACACCTGGTGTCAATAACATTGTAGATGAAGTAATGTTAGAAACTGAAAATGGCGATATTATTTTAATGCATGCTTCTGATTCCGCCACCCAAACAGCAGAAGCTCTGGAAACTATCCTGCCAGGACTAAAGAAAAAAGGGTTTCAGTTTGTAACCATTTCTGAACTGATAACTCAAGCAGAAATTGATACAAAACCAATCGAATAAATATTACACATATTTCTGCTTTAATCTTCTCATATTAAAGGTATCGATATTAATTTGAGAAGGAGTAAAATCAATGTTCAAGAAAATTATAATATTTGTCTTAATTGTCTCCATCTTAATAATTGGCTGTAGCCCGGGTAATGGTCAATCAAATAACAACCAGGATAGCAGCTATGAAGAAACGAAGAAAATGATGACTGATATTTTAAAATCAGAAGATGGCAAAAAAGCAATTATAGAAGTAATTGCAGATGATTCAACGCAACAAGTTTATGTTATTCATGATGATACCGTTAAAACGGCAATTGAAGAAGCACTTACTTCTGAAAAGGGAAAGTCCTTTTGGTCAAAGATGTTTAGTGATCAGGAATTTGTCAAGGAATTTTCCGATGCGATGATTGATCAACAAGAGGATGTTTTCAAACGATTAATGAGTGATTCGGGTTATCAAGAGAAAATGCTTGATCTCTTTGCTAACCCTGAATTCGAACAACAAATTCAGACACAATTAAAAAGCCAAAAGTTTAAAGAACATTTAGAGGAAAGCATTCAAGAAACACTGGAGTCTCCACTTTTTCAAGCTAAGGTTTCTGAAATCATTGTTCAACACGCCAAAAAGATAGTTGGAGAAGGAGAAGGTGGAGGGGAAGGACAAGATGATCAACAATCGCAAGAGAATGATTCGTCTAGTGAGTCTGGCCAATAATTAAAACGTCCCATTCTACAGTTACTTATATGAATGGGACGCTTTCTTAAGATTCGTTGGTTAGAACCTGTTCGGCAATCCTTTGATAAATTTGCCCGATTGGATGTATTTCAGGATAAACCGAGCCATGCTGATTTGGATAAGCGCTAGGCTGACTTAATGGAATTTGAGCAATTAAGGGAGCATTTATTTCATTGGCTAGTGTTTCGCCACCACCTTTTCCAAAGACATACTCCTTCTCTCCAGTCAATTGGCTTTCAAAGTATGCCATATTCTCAACGACACCAATAATTTCATGATTTGTATTTAAGGCCATTTTCCCAGCTCTAGAAGCGACAAATGCTGCCGTCGGATGCGGCGTTGTCACAATAATTTCCTTCGAGGATGGAATCATTTGATGAACAGATAAGGCCATATCACCTGTCCCTGGTGGAAGGTCAAGTAATAAATAATCAAGTTCTCCCCATTCAACTTCGACAAAAAAACTTCGAAGCATTTTTCCTAAACGAGGGCCACGCCAAATGACAGGTTCATTATCTTCAACGAAAAAACCCATCGAAATAATTTGGACATCATGAGCTTCAACAGGAATGATTCGATTTCCTTTCAATGTAGGGCGCTCAGTAATTCCCATCATGTCTGGCACACTAAATCCGTAAATATCAGCATCAATGATACCAACTTTTTTTCCTAAACGGGCTAATGCAACTGCAATATTCACTGTCACCGTTGACTTTCCAACCCCTCCCTTTCCACTTGCAATAGAAATGAATTTCGTATCCAATTTTCCATTTAATAGCGATGATGGTTCATTTACATTTGCTTGTAACCCCTCTAATTCTTTATCTGAAAATTGTTCGAAGTGTATATCAACTGTGGCACTACCTACACGTTTCAGTTTGTTGACAATTTCCTCTTCCATTTTCTTTTGTTCGGGTGTATTTATTTTTCCAATGGCAATTCTTAAACTAATATGTTCTGAGTTTTTTTCTGCTTGAATGTTTCTTACTCCGTTCGTCTCAGTAAGTGTTTTATTTAAAGTAGGATCTACAATTGACCTTAATAATGCCATAACTTGCTGTTTATTTAACACGTTTAGGAACTCCTTTCGATTCATCTTATCGTTAGTATAGCATATTCGATTTTCCAGAAAAAATCGGCTGATTTATTGAGAAAAATAGCTCAAAATACCATAGTAAATACTTGCTGCCATTTTATCTTGATAAGGTGATTGCTTTAATAATTCACGTTCATCAGGATTTGATAAAAAACCAATTTCTACTAATGAGGCAGGTCGATTAGCATATTTCAACACATAGATGCTATTAATCGCTAACGCTTCTCGGTTGGTATTAGCGAGATTTATTTTAATTTCTTCCTGAATCATTTCAGCTAATATTTTGGAATTTGGCTGATTAGGGTGATAAAACGTTTGCGCCCCACGCCATTGTGTAGAAGGAAGTGCATTTAAATGAATCGTAATAAAAATATCCGGATCCTTCTCTTCCATAAAAGCCACTCGATTCTTGATGTCCTCAACCTTTCGCTGTGAAATACTTTTCGTATCATCATTTGCTAAATCACGATCTGTCTCCCGTGTTAAAAAGACCTCTGCACCAGCCTGTTGTAAATAATCTCGTAGCTTTTGGCTGACTGTTAAAGCAATTTCCTTTTCTAATGTCTGATCTGCTCCAACGGCCCCACCATCTGCACCACCGTGTCCGGGATCAAGAACAATGACTTTATTTGATAATGGAAGATTTAGTGAATCCATTGAATCGATTGTTTGTTCAATTGGATATTTCATTAAGTAGAATAATAAGAAGAATCCTGCCATCCAAATGATGAAATTTACTATTTTTGACATTGTCCATTCCTCCGTTCATATTTACTTAACTATATGGAAGAGCTTGGACAATTAGAACGTTAGAAAAGCTCATATTACCTCGACATTTAGTGAAATCACACTATGGATTACTTCACTTCAATCAGTGAGAGTTTTTCGACGCACAAGTCTTTTGGGTGGGGTGAGTAATCACAACCCCAAGATGTGCTAGTGCAGACGTTACGACAGGACGTCGTGATCTTAGTCTGTATCCCTTAGTCCCACTGATTGGGACTGGGGCTGTGATTATACGCCCCACTGAAAACATTTGTTTAGTTAAGTGAACCAGGACATTAGCACACCTGTATCTCCCGCCTAATAGATTTGTTTCCTCTCTTAGGAAGGACCACAGGCTAAAACCACCACATCGTGTTGCCCCGAGTTTTACGGACGGTTATCTGTGATAAATGATTTCTTGAATCTTTTCCAGACCATTTTGTGAAAATATTACACTACTCAATAATCCTACAACATAACAAATACGTTTATATTAGTTTTGTTTATTCTTCCAATCTGTGTTTTTTACAGCTACTCCGATTTTCAGCTAACCTTCAAACTTTCTTATAGCACAAAAAACCTATCTATCTTGACTAGGTTTAATTTCTGAGAATATTTTGCACCCATGTTTGGGCATCTTGATATGTAGTAAAAACCCATTCTTGATCAAGCCTTAGCTTCTCCATCAATCGATCTAATTCGAGCCAGTTTACCTGCTCATAAGCAACAGCGAGATGATAAATGTCAGTTAAGATGCCTTGCTTCCCTAGTAGGGCTTGCTCGATAACTTCATCTAAAGATAAAGAGCGTAATAGCTTATCAATTGGCTGCAATAAGATCGCTGGTAATTGAGAAAAATAACCGACTAAAAAGGCTTCCTGCTTTAAATTGGGAACAATCCTCTGGGCAATACTTTCACACATTTTTGCACGATAATAAGAGCTTTTCACCAATGCGTCAGTTCCTTGAAAACTCTTCCTCTGATAATTCTCTCTTAATGCAAGAATATAGAGCCACTTTTTAATTTCCTTTTGCCCCAACAATACAACAGCTTGGTGAATTGAGTGTATTCGCTCAATTCGACGATAGGCAGGTGAATTGATTAGTTTTAATAACTTATAAGATAAAGATAAATCCATCTGAATAATATTTGCAATTTCCTTCAAATCAAAATCCTTACGATCAATCTGCTGAATTAATCGTAGATAGGTGTAATAAAAACTTGGTATTTCTAAGCTCTCCATTAATTTAGGTCGCATGAAAAAATAACCTTGAAAATATTGATAGCCTATCTCTAATGCTTCTCTAAAAACTTCAATCGTTTCAATTTTTTCAGCGAGAAGCCGAATACGAGGATAGTTCTGACGGACTCGTTCTGCAATTTGCTGGCGCTTACATCTGGTCTCACACTGAATAAAATCCACCTTAATAAAGGTAAGATATCGGATCAGGTCAGCCTGTTCCCATTTTTCAAACAGCTCAAGTGTTACATCATCGAGTGCGAGTCGATAGCCTTGTTTCGCAAGCTTTTTTATGAAAAACTTTATTTCTTCTGTAATTTCAATTGTTTCAAGTAATTCAATAATAAGATTATCTGGATCAAATTGCTGTATGATACCTTCTTTTAATAAGTTTTCTGTAAAGTTAATAAAGACAGGATAAGCACCAGAAAGCTGTTCAATACCAATGTTCACAAATGCATTAACCATGACGTCAATTGTGGCAAAGTCTCCATCAAAATGATCTGTTGGCTCTTCACCTCGATAGAGTAATTCATATGCAAATAATTCCTTTTTATGATTGAGGATGGGCTGCTTAGCTAACATTACCTTTTCCATGTCGACACCGCCTATTGTTTCAAAATAGTTACGATATATTACAAATAGATTAACATAAACCTCTATTAAGTCAAATAACGCTTCGGATTACGGGTGGTATGTGGAGCTAAAACATTGATTTTACTTAAAGCGCGTCCTCAAAACTAACATATCCTAGCAGAAATCACTTTCCTTGAAAACGGTAGCTATCTATTTCCTCCTTCGTCTAGAAAATTTATTTCTACTCATGATTTTGATTGGACATGGATCTACAGCTTCAACATTCCTACAAGATGTTGAGTTCTTAGACAAAGCTCCTTTGAATCACTCATTTTATTTCGACTAGGCAAGTACTTAGGCAAGTACTAATGAAAGCATGCATTTTTTTCATGTTTTATTTCGTTAAATTGATCGAAAGGATACTTAAAGATCATTACCATTACATAAAGAAATGAAGGCCTTGTCAAATTAAACTTGACAGGAATCAAAAAAAGTTGATCCAACGCTAATAGATAAAGTTACATGTTATTTACTCATTTTCACTAATTCAACTACCAACTGGCTTTTTTTACACCAGGGATCTGTCCTTTATGAGCGTACTCTCTAGATTCGAGACATGTTGAATTTACGAAGATAACCACGTGGTCTGCCTGTAATCTCATAGCGGTTTTTTAAATGTGTCGGTGAAGAATTTATTGATCACTGTATTGAGTTCAAGGTTCTTCGCTTTCACAACTATATAAAGCAGATATGAATAACAACCCTTTTGTTAAATGGGAAACAAGAATCTCTAAAGGAGTGTTACAATAGATAACAAAGACAGTACTTTTTCAAATTAAATAATGACATTCACTGAACTCAATAAGATTAAGCCCCCACCACAAATGATCCAATTTCAAGATAATTAAGACTAAACATGTTTCAAATTGCTTTTAAGGTTACATGATATGCATAATAAAATTGTTAGATGGAAGCAATTTAAGATTTGATCATTATCGATAAAATTCTTAGAGACCCATACTTGATCATTAAGATTACACTTAGCACTGGATAGAATCAGATGAGGATTTTATAATCTACACGTTTAGACTATAAAGGAGCATTTTGAAGAAAACTTAACTTTATAGAGGGAGGATTATATGAGGATTGATATCGTAGGCTCAGTAGCTAGTGGTAAAACTACATTGGCTAGGCGTTTATCTGAGAAATATCAAGTTCCTTTCTATGAAAAGGACAACATCGTTTACGCACGCACAAGTCAAGAGGACATCCGACGTACAAAGGCTGAACGTGATGTATTATTCCAAGAAATCATCGGACAAAAGGATTGGATAGTCGAAGGCAGTCCTCGAGAAATACTACGAGAAAGTTTTATCACATGTGACTATATTATTGTATTAGATGTACCCTTACATACTCGATTATATCGCACACTTCGACGCTGGATACGACAAAGGATCGGCACAGAAAAATACAACTCTAAACCTACACTTGAATTTCTCTACTGTAATTTCAAATGGGTGATTGGCTATCATCAAGAACGGGCAACATTGATAAAAGATTTGGCGATGCAATCTGATAAGATTTATTTTTTCAAAAATGGTATTGAAGTTGAACGCTTTTTGGAAGAGTACTTTTGAAAAGGTCAAGGCTCAGGGTATGAAGAGAATTTGGTGTAACGCCAGAAAAAGCAAGGTGAACTTTTACAAAAAATTTGGTTTGCAAGAGACTAACTTCGAATTTATAAAGGGAGGCAAACCCTATATTATAATGGAGAAGAATTTGTAGACAATGATTATGTAACGGCCCATTTAATTGAATATCTAAAAACAGAGCAAAAATCCTCCTGTGAAAGAGGATTTTTTACTATTACTAAAAAAATTAAAAATAGGCTATTCTATTTCTTTTAGATTTGGAATTTAGCTACTTTTCATCTTCTTCTGAAAAATATAGATCGCCAATATCGTTAGCCCTATCCCATAACCAATAACCCACCATATATGAGGAAAAAGGTTTGAATAATCACCATGAATCACTGCTCTTCCCATATCAACAGC
This sequence comes from Amphibacillus sp. Q70, assembly GCF_052055485.1. Lineage (GTDB taxonomy): Bacteria > Bacillota > Bacilli > Bacillales > Amphibacillaceae > Amphibacillus. Next base: position 781,222 of record NZ_CP197171.1, read on the forward strand.
ATGTACAAATGGCAGTATATAAGCTATTCTTTCAAACCAACCACCCACTAACTCTAAACTAAACCATGCACCTGAAAGCCATGCTGTTACGTTTGTGAGTAACGCTCCACAAATTCCTCCTACCGCTTTCTCATTGAACAGACTTCCACATAAAAGTCCGATCGCGATAAATAAGATGGCTACTGGCAAGAGGAGCAGAATTGAAAAAATAAGCTCTACAGTAAAGGGCATTCCCAACATGATTGACACACTATAACAAATCACTGCCTGAAATAATGACATTGGGATTAACGGCAAAGTGTAGCCCATAATAAAATCAAATGATGTCATCGGCGTGGTAAATAATCGAGTGAGGAATTCACTCGCACGATCCTTTGCAATGATTTGTGCTGAAAATAATGACATAAATGATAGACCGAAGACCGCAATACCTGGTGTTAGGTTGGTCAGATTAAATAAATCATTGGGCACGTTTTGATTAATAAACGTTAATAACAGGATAATAATAACCGGAAATAATAAACCGAATAACATCGAAATTGGATCGCGAATGATTTCTTTTGTTGTGCGTAAACTAAACATCATTGTTTTCATTTTGGCACCTCTCTTACTAACGAAACAAAAGCATCTTCAAAAGATGATGTAGAAGTTTGAGTGATTAATTCCCCTACACCCCCAAGCGCCTTCACTTCTCCCTGCTTTAAAATACAAATTCGGTCTGACAGAGCTTCAGCTTCCTCTAAATAATGTGTGGTGAGAATAATCGTCACATGACCTTTCAGCCCATTAATAACTTCCCAAAGTTCACGTCTTGCTAGAATATCAAGACCTAGAGTTGGCTCATCTAAAAATAAAATTTCCGGTTCACTGATCAATGCCATTGCAATACTTAACCGACGTTTCCAACCTCCAGACAAGGTCTGACTTCGCTGTTTCCCAAAGGGGGTAAGTGATAACACATTCATTACTTCGATAACCTTTTGTTCACGATCCTTTGGTGAGAAACCATGTACGCCTGCCATCAGTTCTAAATTTTCATATACAGTTAAATTAGGTGCAATTGCTGTTTCCTGTGGAGAGACAGCAATAAGTTTTTTCACTTGATCTGCTTGTTTTAGAACATCGTAACCAAAGATGGCAGCCTCTCCACTCGTAGGCTTTATTAAACAAGAGAGCATTTTAATTAACGTTGATTTTCCAGCTCCATTAACACCAAGGATTGAGAACACTTCTCCTTTTGTGATTGACAGTGAAACGTCATTCACAGCTTTTTGCTTACCATATCTTTTCGTTAACTGTTTCGTTTCAATTGCAATCATTTGTCTCCCTCCTTTTTATTTAGGAGGACATTTGCAGGAAAAAAACCCTGCATATAATTTTGTGGGACAATAGCAAGACCTCGGTCTTCATCTCCAAGTATCATTAAGGTATCACCCGCTTCAATATGAAATAGTTCCCGAGCCTTTTTGGGTATCACGATTTGTCCTCGTTCTCCAACTGTCGTTGCACCAAATATATGCTTTCCTTTCGGTGGAACCGCTACTCCTTCTTCTTGTTCGTTGTAGTTCACTAAATTATCAATTGTAACATCATAAAGTTCAGCTAATTTGATGCAAAAATGGATATCAGGAGTTGACTCCCCTTTTTCCCATTTTGCAATTACTTGGCGGGAAACACCTAATTGTTCTGCCAACTCTTCTTGTGTATATTGATGTTGCTGTCTTAATCGTGTCAAATTCATATTTATCATGTTTTTTTACACCTCCTTTTATATTATCCTTTACCTTATAGCATCCGTCTATCAACAAAAGATAACATTGATGTTCAAATTTGTTGCCCGCAAAACTGTTTTTTATCCTAAATACAAACAGTAATCGATTAATAAGATGCTTTATCCTATATTATTCATGGGTGTGTAGTCTACAGCTATTCTAAGCATTAAAAAATGGAAAAAATCGCGTTAGATGAAAACAAAAGAATCATTACGCTTTTACCCGAGCATTTGATTTTAAATAAAAAGCTTTGGTGTTACTATGGAAAGATAAAGAATCTGTTATTCAATAAACAGATTCTCGAAAAATAAGTTAGTTAAAAAAAATGTTAGGAACGGACATAAAATTAGCAGAGTAAGATCGTTAACAAGAAAAAACTCCCAGATTGTCCGATTTCAAGAAAGTAAGGAGATAGCTAATGATATTAGAATTAAAAAAGGCTGAATTCTACAGATGTAGCGATTTGCTATATGAACAGGGTCAGTTGGAAGCTAAAGCAGTTATCGAAGGAGTAAATCCTGGTCGTGTTTTTGTAGATGATGTTGATTCTCCCACTTCCGGACTTATTTGGTTAGGTAATAACGATGGGTTTTTCTTTATTGGAAATGAAAGGAATGGAGAATTCAATACTGAATTAAATCATTTTATCGATACAGTTATCAAACCAGAAGCTAGCAAGGTTGGCTTAGCTTGGTTTGAAGCTATTGGTGATCATACTAAATGGAATGATACGTTTAAAAGGGTGTTTGAGAACCGTGATTTAGGAAGTTGGAATCAGAAGGTTTATACATTACAAAAAGCCGATTATAAAAACAGCTTTGAACCTGTGATTGAAAAGGGATATCGTGTTGCTAAACTCAGTGAGAGGCTTTTTGAAAATAGGAATCAATCAATTGAAAACATTGAGTTTTTACATGGCAAAATATTAGCATCTTGGTCCTCACCTGAGGCTTTCTTTAACAAGGGTATAGGATATTGTATTATTCATCAAAATAAAGTGGTAAGTATTTGTTTTTCAGGTTTCAGTGTTGAAAATGTTCACTGCATTGATATTGAAACATTAGCCCCTTACCAGGGTAAAAAATTAGCTCAAAAGATAGCTCATCATTATGTTAAAGATTGTCTGGAGAATGATCAGATTCCATATTGGGACTGTATGGAAATGAATAAACCCTCTGTTGCAGTTGCAGAGAGCATAGGATTCAGAAATTTCTTTAACTATGTTGGCTATGACTTTTCACTGGAATAATTATGCAATTCCTTCGATATGGGCTATGGAATAAAGAGAATCGTTTATATAATTAAAAGCACGGATTCAAATCTGTGCTCTTTTTATACTGTCAGAAAGCTTTTTCAGCAAAGGTAATATTAATTGTCATTCTAAATGTAACATTTGAATACATTCGAGCATCAATCTGAAGCTTTAAGTGAATCACTTTCAAGTGATCAAGCATAAATTTTATAGCTCTTACTTTACTAAGCTAACAAAATTTAGACTGCCCAATGCAAACGTTAAAAGAGCTATCACAAGATTGTCATTTTGCAACAGCTCCTAAAAGTATTTCGTTCAATCACTCTAAGCTAAAATCTAGTTCAGGTCCTTCAGGGACAATACCTGTTGGATTAATATTTTTGTGACTACCATAGTAGTGGTTTTTAATGTGATCAAAATGAATCGTCTCTTTAATGCCTGGATAATTATATAACTCTCTTGTATAACGCCAGAGATTTTTGTAATCCACAATCCGTTTAAGATTACATTTAAAGTGACCATGATAAACAGAGTCAAATCGAATCAGTGTAACAAATAAACGCCAATCTGCTTCAGTGATTTGCTGACCTACTAAATAGCGATTGGTCTCTAATCGTTCTTCTAGCTCATCAAGTACTTTAAACAGTTTTGTCACTTCTTCTTGATAAACCTCTTGCTTGGTCGCAAAACCTGCTTTATATACACCATTGTTGACATTATCGTATACTTTTTCATTGATTGCGTCGATCTCAGCTCGCAAATCTTCTGGATAATAATCGCCTGCTTTCGCACCTACTTCATCAAAGGCAGAATTGAACATCCGGAGAATTTCTGCTGACTCATTATTAACAATTTTACCTTGTTTTAAATCATAGAGTACGGGTACAGATACACGTCCACTGTAATTCGGATCAGCATGTACGTAGACTTGATACAAATAATCTGCATCCAGAATAGGATCTGGAATGACACCCTCACCAGACTCAAATGTCCAACCTCTACCATCTCTGATAGGGTTTACAACGGACACCGAGATCATCTCTTCTAGCCCTTTCAGTTTACGCATAATCATCGTTCGGTTCGCCCACGGACAAGCATGCGAAATATACAAATGATAGCGATTAGGTTCAGCTTTAAAGCCAGCTTCACCAGTTGGCCCAGCACTTCCGTCCTTCGTCACCCAACTACGAAATTGGGAGTCTTGTCGAATAAAACGTCCATCACTCTCTTTTACATCATCCGTCTTTTCATACCATTTACCCTCTACTAACAGCCCCATATTGATCTCCTTTCATTCACTTTTCTTATAGTTGAAACGCGTTTTCTAAACAAATTCCATACTTTCATTATAGGAAAAGTCCAACCAATGGACAAACAAGTTGATTGGTAGCAGATAGGGTGTGTTGATCTTCAAATAATGGCTAGCTCCAAAAAGTGTTGATTATGTCTGCCGTACCCTCAGGGTTATCTATGTTTGCTTCGTGTCCAGCACTTTGAATCATTTCTAATTTGGCACCCATTATCCGATTGCTTAATTGTTCAGCAACTTTCCGATTCGATCTATCCTTTTCACTACACAGTATCAGCGTTTTACAGGATACTTCTACTAAACGTTTGCTGAAATCCAGTTCTTTCATAGATTTTATTAACCCGATCATATCCCTTTTTGGTAAGCCCATTCTCTTAAATGATTCGGTTAGTTTGAAATAGGCAAAGGCTTAACTCTTGATATGCAAGTAGAGCAATTGCTGTCAAAAGTTAAGTGATGTCACTGTTGATCTATATTTTTTAAGAAAAATCGGGCAAATCCCGCCTGGTCTTTTTCTCCCTAGGGCCAAATTAGATTACATCCAATAATTTATATTCATAGCCATGTACCCCTCTATAATACTCTGGATACATTGCTCCTCCACATTGTTCACAGCTGAATTGAGGTGGAACACTTGGATCCAATGTTGCCAGATTAGTACAACCGCTAGTCCGTTTCATAATCATCTGTTACTGGCAATCGATTAAAAATAAAAGTAAAATCAACTTTGACGAAATACAGTCAAGTTAACGAAAATACAATCAACTTTGGCGAAATACAGTCAAGTTAGCAAAAATACAATCAACTTTGACAAAATACTGTCAAGTTAGCGAAAATACAATCAACTTTGACAAAATACAGTCAAGTTAGCGAAAATACAATCAACTTTGCTGAAATGCAGTCAAGTTCATCGGTTTGCAAACAAGTTCAAGGCTTTTTATACATCTTTCACAATTTATGCTTAATTTCTTCGCACGGACCTTTATTGCTAACTTGAGTTTTGCACCTTAAAAACTCAATAAAAAAGCTTTGGTGACGACCGGGCGCATTCTATCCTCATATTTTTCTTTGAAAGTTTCCCAATGTTGGTGCTCATCAAAAAAACAAACGTTTTAAAATATTTTTCTCCATATAGTTAAGATAACCTAGTTAAAAACACTGGAATAGAGCCCATTTTATATACGCTTATCTATTAAAAAAAAGACCTCCATTCAATCATAGAGGTCTTGGTAATAATCAGTCATGTAGATTGATAAATAGTTCATCCACCGTTGTATTTAAGACAGAAGCTAAATTAAAAGCTAACTGTAGGGTTGGGTCATATTTATTATTCTCAATCGCATTTATCGTTTGTCTTGAGACTTTACATCGTTTGGCAACCTCTTCTTGAGACAATTTTGATGCTTTTCTTAATTCACGAATTCGGTTCTCCATTTAACCACCGTACCTTTTCTTTGTGAATAATAAAGTAATTAAATAAATAATCGAAATCACAAAAAGCAAAATGAATGGATTCTCTCCTCTAAAAGAATGGTCTGTCCAATACGTAACATAAATTAATTCACCAATTCTTATCAATAGATAAAAAATTGTAACTGCAAATGTATAAGATTGAGCTTTCATCTTGATAAAGTTTTTTCTCTCGTCCCCTAATTGTGGCAATGAAGCAAGTGTCATAACGATTAGCAGCAAACTAACTGCTAAAACAGAAAAAAACACAATAACTATCCAGTCCATATTTTCATTCCCTCCAAAGAAAAATGTAAAAAGTTTTTGACACTTATTATTATATCATCGTCTCCATAAATGTCAAATACTTTTTACACCTCATGTGATCTATATAAAACCAAACTTCAATCAGTGAGGGTTAGATCTGCGCAGTGTAGACCATGCAAATCCAAGCTTTATGGACGGCTATCTGCAATAAAACTATTTCTCAAAACAATCTATTTGAATAATGTTAATAGCATGGGAGATAAAATCATACGTTTGGCTTAGCTGAACAGAAAGAACACTATGTCTATGGTTATCGGACTTTCTCAAATGATAAGCACTGAATGATACTTTTCTTTAAGATAAAATCTATCGAACCAAAACAAACAAGCATCAAATTTTACAAAACCATTTTGATGCTTGATAAATTATCCAAGAACTGTGGCAAAAATTTTTCATCAACGTTATTTCCTTCGTGTAGATAACCTCTATTTAATAAAGAGTTCATCAACAATTAGTTGTGAAACCATTGCCTTAATAATCAATGATTATATGTTTTAGCTTATACCTTTAATAAAACTTATAAACAAACGATTCAATCATGAATTTTCATTAAACAATCCATTGTTCAGCAGCAAAACCAATAGGTATACTAAAAAATAAGAGATTTGCTCTTTTATTATATCTTTCGCACCCGGAAATTATCCTGAAGTACCGCCCAATTTTGTGGAAATGGGATTCCTAGCACCCAGTAACTGACGCCCCGTAAGCCATATTCTTTGACCGTATCATATTTTGCCTGCATGCTCCTGGCATCTTCAAACCAAACCTCATGCTGCTGACCCGTTTCGTCGGTATAACGAAAAAAAGGCGACTGATAGGTTTCATCATATTGAATGGCAGCACCATATTGAATTGCCAATTGGGTCGCTTCTTTTGGACTAACAGTTCGTGCCGTCGTTCCCTGTTCCCATGGAATGCGCCAATCACGACCGTATAATGGTACACCCATTAGAATTTTATCTCGGGGAATAACGGTTACAGCGTAATCTAACACATCACGAACTTTATTGATTGGTGCTATCGCCCATGGTTCACCACCTGCCCATCCCCATTCGTACGTCATTAAAATAACAAAATCGACAATCTCTCCTTGAGCTTGGTAATCATGTGCCTCATATAGGAGTCCTTGTTGCTCAGTACTTTCCTTTGGAGCAAGTGCCGTCGCAACTGTGTATCCTTCTGGATGCAATCTGGCAACGGTCCTCCGTAAAAAATCATTATAATTTTCTCTATCTTCAGGATAAACATATTCAAAATCAATGTTGAGACCTGCATATCCCTTAACTCTCATGATCTGCAATAGATTATCAAGCAGTATTTCCTGAATATCCGGATTCCGCAATACAGCGGCTGCCAAATCCGAATCAAAATTGCTTTCCCGGAAATTTGTCAAGACTAATAGCGGCTGTATCTGATTTGCCCATGCCGCTTCAATCACCGGATCATCTTGCAGTTCCGTGACGCTACCGTCTTCACGCATGCTGTACATAAACGGAGAAAGATACGTAAAATTCCTGCCCAGTACAGTGACTTCCCCTGCTCCTTCTTGATTGATACTTGTCGTGTAGGCATTCACTTCTGTAACCGGTCGATCTCCCAGCGGAATCCGCAATTGACTGCCAGGATAAAGTATTGATGGATCCGTAAGATTATTTACCTGCAGCAATTGTTCAATCGTTGTACCATAGTTTTGTGCGATTTGCCAAAGAGTATCACCCGGCAGTACCGTATAAATCACATATGGAATTTCCAGCATTTGACCAACAAAAATCATCCCTGGATCAGAAATACTATTGTAAATAGCGAGTTCCTGTACTGTCACCCCATAACGCTGAGCTATTGTCCATATATTATCTCCCGGTTGGACAACATATTCCCGATTTGATTCAGGAACAACAAGCGACTGCCCAACAGCCAGTGCATTTGGATCATCCAACTCATTGACCAAAATGATCTGATTGAGATCGGCACCATAACGCTGGGCTATCAGCCATATCGTTTCCCCTTGTTGTACTGTATGAATGTACATTTTTTCCCCTCCATTTTAAATATTCTGTATACCATACTATTCATAGGGCGTTTGTCCCGTTCGTCCATTTTGTCTATCTATCACACAACAAAGCTTTAATTACCGTCGTAAGACTAGGACCCAGAATAAGAAAAGCACTTATTCTTGCGAGGCAACTGCTCCGTATCCTTCCATAGTATGGTTATTCGTCTCATAGAAAACCATTGTTGCGCCAAGTTTATGGATATTTATCTATAATAAATTAAGGCATACATTCATCATCTGGGCTTATGAAGAAGGTATTTCAATGGAGGAGGCTTCATATACCTGAACGCATACTAATCTGAAAGCAACGCATGATTATATCAAAACATCGAAGTAGATGAAAGAAATTAATTGAATTTTAATCTTACACTGCAAGTCGGTTTGTCAGTAAAAACATGGAATAATTGTAACTTGTTAGCGAAAAATTAGGAAGTTTTCAAGAAAGGGATAAAGCCTCTGTAGGAGAAAAATAACTACTATACTACTGTTTAAGTAGTAAGTTATAGTGAAAAAATCGCGTATAAACGATTATATTTTAATGAAGTGAAAGAAATTTCTAGTCTAAATTTCAAAGCAATTATTTGCTAGACTTACATTTGTCCTTTCATAGATGAATATCATGTGATTACCTCATATATGAGTAAGTGACCCATTATAAGCTTGTGGGTCACCTACTCGCTTCAAGTTCCTATGTGAATGGAAACAATCCTCGCATCGATAGTTTAATTAAATAAATTCAACATGTCTTTATTCCACTTTAATATTTCAACCAAATAAGTTGGTTGTTCTTCCATTGTTTCAGTAACAAGACCATTTTCCCAAACAAATGATTCAAACATTGCTTTTGTTGCTGTGATTTGCTCTTCAGCTTGCTGTTCATTAAGTTCAAACTCTTCTATAATTTCTTTCCTATATTTTTCTTTATTATTTTTGATTTGCATAAGAAACCTTGCTGATTCCTTTGGGGTTCCTTCTCCTTTAATGAACCGTTCAAAATACTCCTCATCCATATACCTTTTGGCGAGTGTGTAAAAACTTACATCTTTACCGTTCGAAAGGGGGCTACTGTAGTTTTTAAACGGTTTTAAGTCACTATTATCAAAGACAACATATCCTTTCTCACGCAACACATCGTTTTCATAATATTTATTTATTTCATTCATGAACGATGTGGCTTCTTGTTCGTTAGCAAAATAATGTTCAGCAATATGTTCTGCTTGTTTTAGTGCCATTTCCCGATACGCTGCTCGCTCCTCAGCATTTTTGTCAGGCATTGAAAGTGAACTGCGAATGGCTGAAGCTAATTCAGCAGCATAAAGTGATGCGTTTACAACCTTCCCCTCCAAAGTTTCTTTAATTGTTTGGTGGAGTGTGTTTTCTGGAAAATGATATTCGACACTTAAACTAAACTCATCTTCCAATCGGTTGTAGGCTTGTTCTTTTTCTAATTGTTCAAGTTTTCTCTTTTCAATCGCTTCATCACTATGATACTCTTCATAGAATTTTCGAAATTGCTTTAGCATCACATCATCTTTATTCGTTTCTTTAAACTTGAGTGATTGAATATACTTATTTTGAGATTCCTCGCTTATTGTTACAGTTGCTCCCTGAGTGTTAAATTTATTTTTATTGGGAATATTTTTATCGATAACGTTCTTAAAGGAAAAGCTGGACGTTTGTTGAACATGAGTGATTTTAAACAAGCTATTCATCCTTTCCATAATTGTTATTGGCCTCTACTTTATATATCGAATATAAGATAAATTTATTTAATTCTAAAATAAAGAACCTGGAGTATTTGAAATTTTGTAGGTGAGTAATCAAATTAGAACTATAGTGACCCACTTCCCTTAGAATAAGTTTTCGTCATGATAATCAGCTATTTCTAAAAGTGTGTTCTTACGTGTTAAATTAGTTTGATTCATCACGCATACCTCCATAAGTTTATTATTATAAGCACATTAACTATACGGGACTTACAATGACCTTTTTTTATTTATTTGGTTGTTTTCTTTTATTTTACAAAAAATCTATTAAATAAAATCTGCATATCTTTTTCCGTTCTATGAGTTCCTACAAATAGCTTGATCCTTTTGTCTAGAATGATAGATAGTTAAAGAAAGGAAGTGCAACTTCAATAGGACTTAAAGGTTATCATTAATTTCCCATAAAACGATAACATTCTAACATAATTAGTATTGAGGATAACATGAGGGTTACAGAGAGAAATTAAAAAGAGAGGTTATTTTAACCTTAGCAATCGTAAAAGATTGAACTGACTAAGGAACCGATAAGAATACAGGATTAAAAATATCGACAATGCTTTTAATGCAATTATTTTAAATAATAAAGATCGAATTGATGCCTAAAAAGATGACTATTCCGAAAACCGGATATATTACAGGCATCATCACCCATCCGCTTATACCAAACGTATATAAAAATACAGGGATAAACACGGATAATACAAAACCAGGATAGGTTTGGACAATATCTGTCAAAGGAAAAGCTATTGATCAAAGACAAGTCAGGTATTACTGGAATCAGATTATCTAATAAACTAACAATGGTAATGAGTGATCCTACTAAAATTAATGGTAATATTATCATTACAGCATCTTGAATAGCTGATATCCATGGATTTTTTGTGATTTTATTTACAACGGGAGTAAATTTCTCTGTCATAAACTTCATGATTCTCTGCATTTCAATCCCACCTTATTATGTGAATTTCAATACTATATTTTAAAATATCAACTTGGTTAATCTTCCAGAATTAAATCCAATGCTCTGTTACCATCCAAGGAACCATAAATATCTTGAGGAATAATAGATATTTTGATATTTCTATCTTTTGTTTGCTCTTTTAATGTTTCTTCCTTATACGCCAAGTGCGGTCCAATTAATAAACAATCGATATTATCAATATGCTCTTCCAACTCTGACTCACTTCTTGCTTTTACAGAAACTTCGATTTTCCTCTTTTTCGCTGCTTTTCTAATGGCTCCTGCAATAAATCCACTGGATGCTCCCGCTCCGCAAATTAAAAGTATATTTTTCATTTTACTTCCTCCTTTCACTATAATATTACCAAGCAAAGAAAACACTTACATTATTCTGCTTAATAACAAGGACATTCTTACTATTTGATTTATTGTTTAATTTCTTCATATAGTTTTATAATTTCTCGCATCATATTAATTTCAGACTTCACAGTCATTAATGTATCTTGAGCATGACCAAACAACGGAGAATATGGTATTTCTGTCCCTTCTGCTTCTGTTTGCAAAATATCTGTTTGCACTCTATGGGCTCTTGTAATCTCCTTATTCGCCTGTTGCAATAATTTATCTATTTCATTGAACTCTCCCTTTGAAGCTTTATTTACTACTTTAAATACAAATTCTCTTGCATTTCCTGCATGTAATATTACATTCATTGAGATTGTTATAATCTCTTCTTTCTTTACTTGTTCCACTGTACTTCGCCACCTTGTCTATAAAATTAAGCAAATTTAATGTCCTCTTCTTTTAAGAAATGTACATTTAAACTGAAACATTGATGCGACTGATGAAGTTACCATTTATGTGCTTGGTTAATTTCATTCTAACTACCACTTTCCCAATTAACATCTATACTTCTTTCCTGTTACAAGGAAATATAGCTAAATATATGATTTCTTTTTTGATTACCTTCGTGCTTTAGAAAAGTTACCATGCAAAAGAAAGGCGAAAAAATCACAGAATGGTAGCTTGTATTTAACTTTTATTATATATTTTGGTTTTCCAGTATTTTATGTTAAACTACGTTTGAAAAGTGAGTTACTCACGAACAATCAGATAAGGAGTTAACTAAAAATGAGGCCAATTTAAATCTCTCTCTGTTTTAATATATAACTAATCTAAACAGAGAGATTACTATAAAACTGAATAAGAATTTCTTGTTTTTGCTGATGGGATAGCAAGTGCAAAAGCTTAAATAAAATCGAAGCACTTTTCATTGAAGTAGTGTATCTCTCTGTTATCGAGGAGAGAATTAAATTGAAGACATTACTTATTAACAGAAATTTTAGATATATGTGGGGCTCAGAATTCCTTTCTATTTTAAATGGTAGATTTAGAGAGTTAGTGATCCCATTAATTGTATTAGGTTTAACCCGTTCACCGCTTGTTACAGCTCTCGTCGCTTTATCTCAGCAATTAGGTACGATTCTATTTGCGATACCCATCGGAACATGGATAGAAAATAAGAATAAAGTCAGGGTTGCTAGTTTTTGTCATTTCCTTTATGGAATAGGTATCTTGATCCTTGCCTTTCTGCTGGCAACAAACAATCTCAATGCTATTACCATTGCTTTATTATTGTTCATAATGGGCTTAGTTGCGTTAATTAGCAGAACAGCATTTACTTCGATGATTCCTAATATTGCCGGTAGGAAGAACTTATTAAGAGCACATACAAATATCGAAGCGGCAGATGCCATTGCAACTGTGATCGGTCCTGCATTAGGCGGAATACTACTAGCAAAAACAGGTTCGGTATTAACATTGGTTATTTGTGCAACTTTGTCTCTTTTATCTTCTTTATTTATTGCTTTTATTCGCAATAGAGAAGATTTTATCAAAGCAGAGGAAGACTATGTAGCAAAAAATAAATTAAATGCCTTTCTAAGAAAATCATTGGATAGCATGAGGATTTTGATAGATAACCCACAACAGCTGATTAGTACATTGGCAATGTGTATATTGGGCTTTACAACGGTGTTCATCTCATTAACCATTATTTTTTACGCCCAAATAACGATGGGGTTATCAGAAGGGTTAATAGGCGTTTTATTATCGAGTGCTGGTGTTGGTAATATTGCAGGCATCTTTTTGATCAATCTATTTAAAAATAAAAATTGGATGACGCTGATTAGTACATTAATGATTATTTCTGGGATAGGGATATTAATGATTACAGCTACGGACATTTTTATCATCATGTGCTTAGGGATGGCTATTTTTGACTGTGCGCTCTCGATGGCTTTTATTGTCCAAGGGGCTGTTCATCAAGGGATTACTCCCAATGAATTTTTAACAAGGGTTAGAAGCTCTACCTACGTTATCGGTGGTATATGTTCGATGTTGGGTACTTTTTTAGCGGGGGCTCTTCCTGAAGTTATGACTGGGAAAACCGTTTTGCTTATAGGCGCTTTTATCCTTTTAATTCCAGCTTTAATCATTATTCGTTCTAGAAAATTCGGTGTGGCACTAAGCAAAGTTAAGCCCATTTATCCAGACAAAAAAATGTAACTGAAACAGCATATGACGTTCTCGATGATTCTATTGTTTTTTTATCAAGAATGGATTGAAAAGGATGATTGGAATATGGAATCTTGCCATTTCTTTAAACCGAAACTTCAATCAGTGGATTAAGTCTACACGATATAGGTTATGCGGGTCTTTTCAGTGGGGCGAGTCATCGCACTAAGGAAAGCGACTTTAGAAGTCACAATGTTAGAAAAACTTGGCTTATCGGCAAGTCTTTTTGGCGAATGCCATCGTTTTACTTATACTATCGTCAATAAAATCTTTTATTTTTTGATAGTGCAAGAATAAGTGTCTTTCTTATTCTGAGGCCCAAACGTTATTGCTCATAAACCATAACAATTAATTTCTTAATAAAACAAAAGACTGTTCTATACAAGGAACAGTCTTTTGTTTTTAACATCCATTTAATTTTTTCTACCACGGAGATAATAACCATTGATTAACGAATCGATAGTTTATCAATTATATTTACAATCTCTTCATCGTTACCTGTTTCAATATAAATGCGTTCTGTACTATTAATGATATTCTCAGTATACTCTTCCATTGGCTCGTCTATCTGTTCATGACTAGGCCAGTGTGAAGGAAGCTCATATAAATTAATTGTACCATCTCCATTACCGCTATAAGTCACTGTGCCCTCTGCCATCACTTGTCCTTGTAGTGTAATAACATTTTCCGGAAAATCTACACTATCATCATCATAAGGATTCACTTGCTCCCCAGCTGAAGTATGGGAAACGTTCAATTCCTCAATATCTTGATTACCTATCATTTGCAACCAAACACGAGCATATTCAATTTCCTCAGAAGAATAGGCAGATAATGCATCATCATCTATACTTTCGGTTTCGTTACTAGAAATGGAATTATTAGATATAGACCCTGCATCAGCTTCATTCTCATCTATCAAATCATTTTCTGAACTGTCTGCTGCTGGAGATTCATCATCCTCTTTGTGATTCATTTCTTCCTGATCATCCGCTTCTGTTTCTGTCTCAGGAGCGGAACCATTTTCTGAATCAGCCTCTGTCCCTTCTGGATTATTCCCGCATCCAACCAAGATTGCAATAAATGCCACTAGAGCCATATTTAAAAATAAAAATTTCATAAATCTTTTCATTATGTAGTACTTCCCTTCATTAAAATGTAGTTTTTGTTCAAGGAATTGCTTTATATTTGTTAAGGTTTCTCTTTCTTGACCAATGGCCCAATTTTTTCTTTCTAACACTCTCCTTGACCCTATAGCTCATATAAAGTATAAACTAATTGTAAGCACTAAAATAGGGGGAGATTACTTAAAATGAAACAATCCATTCGTTACCGATCATTTCAAAAGAAAGATATTAAATCGTTAGTCTCTGTAATTATTGATACCTGGGACTATGAAAAGATGTTCTCTAAGAAAGTAGCGTATCATTTTGCTCATATCTTTCTCTATTCTGAACTTATACGTCAATCATTTACACAAGTAGCTGAAATAGATGGACAGACAATTGGCATTATTATTGGTGACTTAAAAAATGAACGTAAAAGTAAGAACAACCTCTTATATTGGCCGAAATTCTTATGGCATGTTAGTCAGCTCTTACTTTTAAAACAGGGAAGAAGTGTTCTGATCAATTACGGGTATAGGAGCCTAGCCTCAAATAGAGACATGCTAAATCGTTTAAATGAATCCTTTGAAACTGAATTAGCTCTTTTTGTGGTAAGTCCAAAAGTTCAGGGACTAGGTGTTGGTTCAAGACTATATCACTACTTCTTAGAAATATTGCAACAAAAAAAGATAGCAAAATTCTTTTTATATACAGATACTACCTGTAATTTTGGCTTCTATCAACATAAAGGATTGAAGCGATTATTAGCAGTCAAAAAGCAGATGTCTTCTCCTATAAATAAAGAAATTGAGTATTATATTTATAAGGGAAAGGTCACTTAATAAGAATTGCTATCCACCAAATCTATGTGAGAGAACTGAATTAGCAAAGAAATCGTGGGGAATATCTAATTAAATACTTCAAAGTTGGTGGAAGTGATAAGAGTTATTATAACAAGTATTAGGGTAGTTTCTTGTAGTATGCTTTCTTGCATATGAAAATACACCATGTCCTAACTACGAAAATCTAATTTCACATAAGACGAAACTTCAATCAGTGAGAGCTTTTCGGCGCACAAGTCTTTTCGGTGGGGTTGCGATTAGTCACCCCACCGAAAGGACTTGTGAAAACACTTGTGTGACGTCCGGTTACCCTGAGTTTTACGGACGGTTATCTGTGATAATCAAGTTGATTTTTATACTGATAGATAACGTGAATTTGAACCAGAATATATTCGAAGTGATTGTGAAATCAATTCAATTAAGTGTGTTGAGATAAGGGACTGGAAGTAGTTATTAATCTCCAATAATTACTTTAATATAGATATGGACAATCGTTAAGCAAAACCTTTGAAAAATAATATTCGAGTGGAATTTAAATTTAAATTCCTACCCGAATATTAGAAATGAACCATTATAATTGTTGCTTCATTTTTTCGATTTCTTCAATATCTAAATGTGTAACCTCAGCAATAAACTCCAAATCAACATCTTTTTTCAACATTTCAATCACAACTTTCCTGACACCAATCTCTTTCCCTTTCTCTTCATAAGAAATGGGTATTTCAAAAATCTCATCTGCTTCTGGCAATTTATTGACTTCGTCCATTAACTGTTCCTCCTCTTCTAGTGTTAGTTTTAAATAGGTTTCGAAAAAGCCGTAAAGTAGTCTTTGTTTTGCGGGATTGAGTTCCATTCGAGTGATCATGCGCAAGAATTCCTTCTTAACTTGCACGCGTTCGTCTTTGTTATAACCCATTTGACTCATTAAGGCAGCTGCAGCGGGATTGTCAGAATGAATGTAATCATATCAATTCTTTTTACGAAGATGTAAGGTCATGTAGTTGAACGTTAGCACGTGAAAAAATGGAAAGCCCATCGTAAATTGCTTTTCTCCCCAGTCCTCCTCGTAGCTAAAGACAGCAAGTGGGATAATGGGTTTTTGATATTTATTATATAAAAGACTAAAATAGTGATACATTCGTTCATTGAAATCAGACTGCTTATAGCTTTGGGGCTCAATATGCACGATGATGACAACATCTGTGTCTTTCAAAGTTGTTTCAATCACAATATCCAGCCTTCGAGTATCTCCGTCTAGCAAATTTGTAAACACTTCTTCGGACAGGGGCTTCATTCTCTGGAAATTGATATTTTCGTGAACGTCAGGGAAAAACGCTTCGAGAAATTCACGGAAAAAGGTGTGGATTAATTCTTTGTACAGTTGGTCGTGTTTGATGTGAGTGGATTCTGGAGGCGTTTCTTTGATAAGTAGTGGCATGGCTGCCATGAAATCACTTCCTTGGTAGGTTTTTTGGATGAGGTAGCAAAGATGGAGGATCTAGCTATAATATAGCATGGTTCTACAAGTAGATCAATAGACTGAGCCATTAATACTCTCGTTATATACCTTTAAATTAAAATCTTGATTTAACTATATTATATTACTAATTCCCATTTCTAAATGTCTTGTTAATATAGACTATAAATAAGGATTTTAATGTGAATCGAATCAAATTTCATAGGTATTTGGCTACCCTATTGTTACTTTATGTTGTTAAAGGTTTTCTCAAAATAGAGGATTTTCAATAGCGTAAACACCAAAAGAATGGTACACAAAGATATTGAACAACTACTCAATTAAAAATAACTCATATCAAATTTCAAGCCCAACTGACTTATAGTTAATTGGGACTTTTTGTACCTAGCGCCATCACTCAGCGATTAACAGACTTCCTTCATCTCTATACGATAAAGAAGACTTGCCGATTAGCTTTACTAGAGTCTAGTCGCACTTATGTGAGGCTCCCGACCTTCTAGAACTCAGTTCAGCCCGTCCTATCGCTGAGTGGGCACTTAAGACTTTATTCTATTAGACTATATTACATTTCATGAATCTTTTTAGACATTTGTTTCTTGTTTAATCTCTCTAGTCCATTCAACTTCTTCAGGATTATAGTAATTCCCTTTTGACTTATTCAATACAACCATATTGATGACTACTCCTAAGATTAAAAAGGCGAATGAACCTACTATATAAGTTTGTCGAATCTCGAATAGTTCAGCAAACAACCCGATCGCAGCTGTAAATAGGGTAACGAACAAAGCCTCTACCATCCCAAAAACACTTGAAAATCTCCCCATCATTTCTACTGGAACATTATTTTGATAGAAGGTTAAAAACCCTGTATTTGCGAACGACAGCCCAAATGTTAATGTAAGAAATCCAATAGCCGCCCCAATAAAAGCACTCGAAAAGGCAAATATTAAATAACCAACCGAAGTCAAGATCGTTCCAAACCCCATTAGTATATTTAGTTTCAAGTATTTAGCGAATAAAGCATTTGCTAACGAACCTAATATAATCCCTATCCCCGCTACACTGACAAGAAAGCCATAAGTACTTTCAGATAATGAAAGAACTTCAGTAGCAAATACAGCTTCCAAAGAATCTAGGGCACTCATAAATACGATCACCCCACTAAAAAGAACATAGACCAAGGCGACATGAGCATTCGATTTACTAAAGCAGACAACCTTTTTCCAATCATTCGCAATTATTGCAAGGTTGATTTTTCCTGAAATCACTTTTTCATTTCGTAACTCCAGGTTAGGAAGCAAAAGAATAATAACAGCTGATATAAATAAAGCGACAGCATTGAGCTGAATGGCTAGGTATGGAGAACCCATCATAAACAGTGAACCTGCAATAGAGGGGCCCAATATAAATCCACATGAATTAATAAAATTTCTAAGTGAATTAAACCTTTGCCGATCTCCTTTAGGCACTAATTTAGTCATATATACCATAGAAGTCGGTCCAAAAATTGAACTCGCTATGTTAATCACAAAAACGAATACATAAATCAGAACGATTGAATCGATAAATGGAAATACAAGTATAAGCGACGCTTTAATTACATCCAATGAAATCATTAAATTTCTTTTATTTAACCGATCAATAAAACTCCCCGACCAGAAGTTTGTACATAATGTTGCTACGGGTAATAATATATAAAGGATGGACACGGCTAATGGTGAACCTGTCATATCCAATACAATTAGGTTAAGTGCAATTAAATAAACCCATGCCCCGATATTTGAAGTCCCAATGCCTAGCAAAAGTAATACTGGATCTTTCCACTTCATAAACTTCATTTTCTCACTCCTAAATTCAATATTTTTTATTTCTCAATAAAAAAGAATCTCACCCCCAAAGCGATTAACTTTGAGGACGAGACTCCTTGAATTTAGAAGTTCGTGGTGCCACCCCACTTTGTTTCTATGTCACCATAGAAACCTTTTCAAGTACGACAAAAATTTAAATAATTGTGTATACTCTATCTCTATAACGGGAGAACCCGACACATCATCCGTAAACTAAAAACTTCCCATGTGTGGCTCCGAGACTTGTTTCAATGTATGATTACATCCTCCATTTCCAGCTTACTGGAGTTCTCTGTTATGCTTGCATACATTTACTCTTCTCTTCATTGCCTGTTTGATATATCTAATGGATCAAGTAAAACTTAGTATTGAACATATTAGCCTAACAGAGCCTCTATGTCAACTTTATTTTAAATTATTCCGTATTTTGCCAACCTATTTTGCTATTTTAATTAATATTAGGTTATTTAGCATTATCCATTCCTTCGATTATTGGAAATATTATTTGGCTAACTTCCAAAAGTTTGGTCCATAGTTATTGTTCTTAATAAAAATGTCCAATTCATTGAAAGGCAAGTTTTCTCCTACTTTTAATGTATAGCTTTTATTATTTATAGGGGAACCAAAAGAAAAGTCTAATTGTTTGTCGCTAAGATTAAATAGTACAGAATGAACAGTTCCAAAATTTTCTTCAAAATTGTGTACCGTTACACCATTAGGGTATTCTTTTAGCATTAATTGTTGTAATGCATTCTTTGTAATCAGATGGTTATTTTCTAAGTTGTTTTTTAAGAAATTATACCGCATTTGAGATTGCTCTAATTTACCGTATTCTAACTTAATTATTTCTGGTATGAGTGCATGATTGGTTGCAATAAAAAAGCCTGATTTTTTATTCCCTCTTTCTACACCCTTTTTCCCATCATAAGTTTCTATTAAAGCGGTGTTACCGTCTGCATCTGCTAGAAGCAAATTCATATTCGTTCCAATAGGCATATTCTCCAAATAAATAATTCCTTCCTCAACATCTTTGCAATTTTCAAGTAAAGCTCTTACTATTACCATAAATTGCAGACCCTTTATGCTAGGCTTTTTCATTCCTGGATAATTTCCAATTGGAATGCCACATGAGGCGAAAGCTACACAGAATCCCCTTTCATTTAAGCCTTCACTTCGACCAAAGTAAGAAACGGAGAATCCGGTATGACTGTACTTCCCTTTTACCTTTGTTGTACAGAGTCTCATATCAGATATAGCTGGTGACAAATCATAATTTCTAAGCAGATAGGTTTTACCATCACTTGTTTTAGATGGCAAAACAGCGCCTAAACTACATCCCCCCGGTTGTAGCAAAGCTTGATCAAAGAAATTAAGATAACTAGGTCTTACATTTAATGAATCTGAAAACCCTTGTAGCTCTTCGTTTAAACCCGGACAATACTGGTTTATTAGTTTTTCCATATCCTTAATTTTCTCCGCACCTATTGGCTCAGATGATATCAATACATCCCTTGCATTAGGAACCTTTTTTATTTCCTCTCCCTGCCTTCTACCAATCTCATAGCTATCACCTTCAAGGTAAGAAAAAGAAGCTTGAATTAAATCCTTCATCTTTGTCATCTCCAGTCCAAATTAATAATTAATACCTTAGTTATACGTGGGTGGTCTTTTTCAAATGGCATTTATCAAGAGAAAAACTGATTTCTTCAAATGAAGAATATCACCCATCAGCAGCTCCTTGTATTTCCTTCACAATACTGGGGTCAAATTCGGTAAGGATAAGTTTGCATTGTTCTCCGAATTTTAACTTTTCTTCTGTTACTTTCGGGAACCGAAATCCATTTTAATCACAGATAACCATCCGTAAAACTCCACTGATTGAAGTTTCGTTTTATAAAGGATTTCTACATAATGTCTACCTGCCTCGTAAGCATTTCCTTTTAATCTCAGATGATATATAGTCATTCACCTCCGTTATTTCTTTGTCTATATAAAGAATAAACCCTCCAGCAAGTGGAGAGTTTACCCTCTTTCTTATAAATTTTATTACTTAACTATTGCCCTTGATAACCGGTACACATATTTTCGTTATAAATTCTGACGGATGTCTATTTAAATCTGGTCGGATCTCTTTTATATTAAAATCAGCAGGAACGAGTCCTTTTTGATAAATTTCCACCTTTTTTCCTATCTGGGTTAGATGCTGTTCCATTATCCAATTTTCTAACTTTTCATATCCTATATACAGCTCTGAATAGGGACCTTTAACCGTCAGGCAGGCGTATGTCCCACTGGCTAAAATTCTACAACCATCTATTTTATTCGAATCCTTTATTGGAATAAGTAATTCTACATCTGCCTCTTCTTGATTCAAATCTCGTTCGTGAAAGATAGCCATTAGTTTTCCTGTAATCACGAGATTAAAAGCGTAAATTCGATCAAATAAATTTTTAGCCAATTGATCAATAAATTTAACCTTTATTTTCTCACGAATCGTATAAACAAGTATTTCCTTTCGATTTTCAATAGAACAGGCGGATATAAGAGGTCTTGGAATTATCGAAGCCTCTTTTTCGATTTGCCCTTTTAACCGATTCATTTCCTCTATTTGTTGGGAAATTTGTTCTTTTTGATCCTCAAGTTCATCAATTTTATGCTCTAACATACTTTTCCATTGTATCTGATCAGTGCTTTCAATAAATTCCTTAATCGTAGCTAGAGAGAATTGACAATTTTTTAGAAGCATAATTTTTTCTGTGATTTGAATTTTGTCATAGTCATAATACCGATAGTTTGTTACAGGATCTATATAAGAAGGTTTTAGTAAGCCAATATCACTGTAATAGCGTAGTGTTTTAACGGGGATATTACATATTTCAGAAAACTTACCTATAGAGTACATTATATTCCCCTTTCCGATTATAAGATATTTATTATAAATCAGGATCTAAATACCTTGTTCAATTTCCTTTAGTCTACGATAAAATGCAGCCTGATACTACCCTGTTAAGTCTACTTTCGAATAATATTTTACTACAAAAAATTCACCAATTGGTTTAAAAAGCTTATGAGACTCCAGCTACCTATCCCCAAGCTGTAATTTCAGGAGGCAATTCATCTATTTTTTCGTTTATCTGACATAGACATATGACTTTTTTAACATTTATCAAATGAATTGAAAGTTAAATGTCTTAAGATAGCTCTTTTTTACTTTACGGAAATACAATAAAAACTAGTTAAAGTTACTTATAGTTTGAAGGCAGACAGTGTTTATACAATAGACTATACTATTCCTAAATTGATCAACATTATTCATCTACTTGAGCTAGAACAGCAAGCTATAATGATCGAGATTAATCATATAGTGAAATAATCTGATTTTATTTCAATTAATATATTATTTTACAAAAAAGTCACTACTTTTCTTTTTAAACAAGTAGTGATTTTTTCCGTGCTATCTTTCTTTTTACACAATCGTAGTCATTTGAGAAACTAATGCTCTTCAAGACTTATTTAATTCATATAATTAGATGGAATAATCCAATCTTAAATTGAACTTTGTATAGGGACCTATTTTGCTGAAGGAAGTGAAAAAGAAAAGGATGTCTTTTCGAATGGCTCACTTTTAACATTGATTGTACCATTATGCTTCTCAATCAGTTTTTTCGTAATGGTCAAGCCAAGCCCATTTCCTTGCAAATTTCTATTACGTGAGCTTTGCCCTGTGTATAGCCGATTAAAAATATATGGTAGATCTTCCCGACGGATACCTTTTCCGTGATCCCAAACCTCGATCCAAGTTACATCTTTTTCTATTTTTACTGAAACCCCGAGTATGCCTCCATATTTACCGTAATTTAGTCCATTAGAAAATAAATTAGTTAAGATTCGTTCTATGCTTTTTTTATCAGCCCAAACCATCACTGGTGTATCCGGTAGTTCAAGAACAGGGTTCATATTGGCATTTTTAATATCTTGATAAAGTCCTGCCATCAATTCTTTGATGACACGAACAATATCTGTTTTTTGCAAATTAAATGAATAATCCTCTGATTCTAGCTTGCTCAACTCAAAGAAATCATTTAATAAAGATTGAAGCTTTTGTCCTTTTTGATATGTGATTTGTAAAAACCTCTGTCGTTCTGTTTCAGTTAAAGTAGTGTCTTCTCGCAAAGCTTGGACATAGCCCAGTAAAGAAGTCAGTGGTGTCTTAAGATCATGCGACATATTTGATGTCATTTGTCTTCTTGATTTATCCAAATAACCCATGTGTTCCATATTGGACTGAAATTTATCAATGATTTGGTTACATTCTTTTACCAACTTCACAACAGTACGATAATTTGTCTGTATTCTTATGCGTTGATTAAAATCACCCTCATTCACTTCAATTAAACCTTCATAAATCATGTGAATTTGTCGAAGTAAACGTACGTGCTGGAAGGCCAAAGCTACAAGGCAAAATAAAGTTATTAGAAAAAAACAAAGGATCATTTTACTTCCTCATCTCCCAGTTTATAACCAATTCCCCAAACTGTTTGTATGAATTGGGGATTTGAAGGATCTTCTTCTATTTTTTCACGAAGGCGACGAATTTGTACCATAATTTTATTTTCATCCGTATTAAGATAGGGTTCGCCCCATATTGTTTCAAATAAGTGTTCCTTGGTGAATACTTTTTTAGGATTAGACATCAACAATTTTAAAATTTGGAGTTCTTTTTCTCTTAAGGATATGACATTGTCTCCAGTCTCAACAACATAGGCATTAAGATCAAGAACGATGTTTCCGTGTTTAAGAGAGTTTTCCGTATGATTATTTCCATATAAATTATATTGTGTAAAACGGCGAAGTTGAGCCTTTACTCTTGCGATAACCTCGCTCATATTAAACGGTTTAGTTATATAATCATCTGACCCCAAACTTAATCCTATAATTTTATCTTCATTTTCATCCTTAGCTGAAATGATAATCACTGGTATATTCTTTGTCGATCGTATTTTTCTTAGAATTTCAAATCCGTCAATACCTGGTAACATCAAATCCAATAATACTAATTCAATGGAATCAGTAGACAGCTTTTGAAATGCCTCTTCTCCAGTATAGGCAGGAAATACCTGAAACATTTCTTTTCGTAAATACTTACATAACAACTGATTAGTTTCACGATCATCCTCAACAACAAGTATTTTAGTTGGCATTTTCTTCATTCCTTCAATGGTGTAATATAAATCCATTATAATATATTGTAATGTTTGAAAAAACCGATATTATAAGGATTACGTCATCAGTACTTTTTAAACGTCCCTTTTGTAAAAGATAAAGCTAAGAACCAAAGGAACTGCAAAAATAATGAAAAGAGAAATTAACGCTTTAACCAAATCCACCTCAAATACACCAAAAATATGGTACATCATTACTGTTGGCATTGACCAAGGATAATACATCCCCCAACCGATTGCAGTTATCAAACCACTTGAAAAACCAGCAATCACGCCGACTGCAATACCCCCAACAATATTTTTTCCAACAATGCTTATCATCAAGACAATGGGTACTATAGCCATTTGTGTTCCAGCCGTTACTAAGTATGGGGGAATATAGTCAAATAATTCTTGTGCGGATGAAGCCCCAGTGACCATCCCCACTCCCACAGTGAACAGAAAAGAAGACAAAACTCCCAACAAAACCAATGAAAATATAAGGAGTAGTTTACCTAATAAAATTTTCGCTCTGGAAATCGGGTAGGTAAATAACTGGTCAACAACTTGATGACGATATTCATCTGCAACAATAAAACCCGACACAATCGCAAATAGCGGAGCACCAATTAAGAGATTAAATCTTGTAACAGTACTTTGAAGTAATACCGCCATGGTTATAGGGTTCGTGCTATCATTTAGTTCTACAATATAACTCATAGCAGCGTTTATCAAAGTACAAGCAAGGATTAAAAGGATAAGTTTTGATCTTTTTATTTTCAACAGTTCAATATATATAGTATTAAGCATGTAATTCCCCCAATCTTTATATCATTAGTTATAAGTACTTTTATTGCTAGTCACCATTAACATCAGTTTTCTCATAAAGAAACATGCTTAATAATAATGCCAACAGAAAAATGATAACTAATGTAGCAATAGAAAGAACAAAATTTAAATCCCCATAATTACCGTAATCAGTCAATGCAAAAACAATTCGTGTAGGTACAGCCCAAGGGAAAAAAGCGACCCATTGGGATCCCAACCCAATACCAGTAACAATAACGCCAAAAATAGCTACTATAATAGGCGCAATAATATTTTTAGTCATTATACTGACCACAACTGTTATAGGGATAAGGGAAAATTGCATCAATATCGATACCCCATAAAGTTGCAGGTAGGAAAGTACCACCTCGCTAGTTAACGAACTGACAATATTGCTCTGTGCTCCAAGTCCAGCAACAATTAACGTCAAACACATAGAGAAAGCAAATGTTAAAACAATGTATACGAAAATAACCATTAATTTATTTAATAAGAACTGTATCCGTCTTCCTGGAGAAGTAAAAAGATCGTTAATCGTTTTTAGTTGGTACTCTCTCACAAATATTTCACCTGTTATTAATGTGAAAAGTGGAATACCAATTAATAAATTTAGAAAAACCACATTCCCTTGAAAAAGTTGATTTGTATCAACCATATTTCCTGTTGTCCGATATTCTAAATAAGACGGAACTAAGGATAAGATAACTGGCGCTATAGTAGCTAAAGGGATTAGAAGAAGCATGATTGATCTTTTTAATTTTAATAATTCAGAAACAAAGTTTGTCATTCTACATCACCTTCAGTTAAATGAATAAAGTAATCCTCCAGGGTATCTGTAGAAACATTTATTTTTTTAATCCCTACCTGATTTTCAATAAGGACCTGACTAATCCTTTCAGACTCATTAGTTCTTTCATAAATGCGGATAATATCTTGATCCATGACCTGATATTGTTCAATGTTTAATTTTTGTTCAAGAATCATAGAAGCTTTTTGGGCATCGTTTATGTCTATTTCAATATAATGACGATTCTTTTGATTAATTTCTTCTAAAGAAAGCTCTTTAAGGAGTTTCCCTTGATGAATAATACCGACAGTTGTAGCTAGATGCTCAATTTCACTTAATATATGACTTGAAATCAGAACGGTAATCTGACGAGTTTCTGCTAAATCCAGAATGAGCTGTCGAATTTCCTTAATTCCTCTAGGATCAAGTCCATTTGTCGGTTCGTCTAAAATTAATAAAGAAGGATGATGTAACAAAGCACGAGCAAGTCCTAATCGTTGTTTCATACCAAGAGAATAATTCTTTACTTTTCGCTTCTTCACTTCTAATAATCCAACAAGTTCAAGTGCTTCTTCGATAGAGGACTTTTCCTGAACTCCCATATATCGACGGTGTATGTCCAGGTTTTCTTCCCCAGTTAAATTTGGATAAGCTCCAGGTGTTTCAATGATTGATCCAATTCTTTCAAAAGGGCGTTGATAGTTACCTTTCGTATTTTTTTCAAACATTTCTATATTTCCAGATGAAGGTTTGATAAGTCCCATAATCATACGGATTGTAGTGGTTTTTCCTGCCCCATTTTTACCCAAAAAACCATAGATTTCTCCTTTACGGATATTTATATTAACGTCCTTAACTACTGTATTGTGTTTATATTTTTTTGTTAAGTTGTGTGTCCTAAGTACGTAGTCCATGTATCTGCTCTCCTTTGTTTTAGTATAATTTAATTATAAACAATAAATCTTTCTGCTCTCTAACATCAACCTTAACTATTTCTTACATGTAAAATAATTTGATAAGTGAATCAATTTCATTAAAATTTCCACAGAACACAATAATATGTTTTTATCACAGCTAACCATCCGTAAAATTCGGGGCAACGCGATGTTGGTCACACAAGCGTTTTCACTGAAGACGTTAGCTTGTGTACCTTATTAATCAGTGGGTATTAAGGAACGCAGACTAAGTTCGCGACGTCCTGGGACTCAGAATAAGGAAGACACTTATTCTTGCAGTGTAAAATCTTCGTAGCTTTCCTTAATGCGGTTACTCGTCCCACCGAAAAGGCTTGCATGACCTACATCCTGTAAACCTAACTCCCACTGATTGAAGTTTCGTTTTATAAAAAAGCGACTCTGGTTTAAGCCAGAATCGCTTTTAGATAATATTTTTTTATTTCGCATTTATAATGTCCAATTATTAAACTAACATCATTAATTTATTAATCACTCTGTCGGATTTCATGAACTAATATATTGACCCTTTCGATTCACACCAAATTACTCTTGTTCAACAGTATATCTAACTTGTTTAAAAGTGGTAACATCTCCTGATTCTCTATTGTTACTCGTTTGTATTAACCGTACTTTGGGCTTATAATCTGTTCTGAGTGCATATTCGATATCATCAATAGCTAACGTATATATTGTGTCATTTTTAATGGTATCTTCATAAATGGTTTCATTCGCTACTGAAATAAAAGTGATTTTGTCCTCATCAACGCCATTTACCCGGATTTCAACTTCATCATCCGCGGTAGTAATGGTCGGTGTCACCAATTCAAGTGTTCCTTGTCCTATATCTTGTTGAAGCATTAGGTTTAACTCATTGTCATCATCTGATAACTTTTCAATTAAAGAACAGCCTGTCAGCGTTTGTAATGCTATAATTATTCCTAAAATAAACCCTATACGTTTCATTTACTTTCCTCCCTATGCATTTTCAATCTTTATCACAGATAACCCGTCCGTAAAACTCCCACTGATTGAAGTTTCATTTTATAATCTCCTTGAAAGCTACTTGGAGAATTAAATAATCAATGCTATTCCCTTCATAATAAGTAACAAAAAGAGTATGCTTGGAGTTATTATTAATCAAAATAGTAAAACCATCATCCTTGGAACTAAAAACAGCAAGCTATCATGCTCGAATTTAATCGCATAATGGATTTATCTGATTAAATAAAAATCTATGTCAAGAAACTCATCATTTTTAGTGTCCAACTTCTTGACATAGATCCAACAGAAACTCAATTGAATTCCTTTCTTCTAAAGTGAAATAAACCCATAGTAGTAAAAAGAATAAGTAATAAGCTAAATATGGTCAGCAATTGTTCAAATGGAGGTCGAAATGCTTCATAAGCTGGAGACATCATCATCGATGGTTGAGCCCACGGGTAGAAAAAGGCATATGGAGTCTGACTAACCATTAAGACCGGGATAGTTAATCCAATGTTAACAGTAAGTGGAAGTGCGAAGCTTTTCCAGTTAAAGGCTAACCATAATTGTAATGAAGCTAATGGCAAAGAAGCTAACCAGCCAAATAGACCATAGATAATAAAATCTTTTAATATAAACGTTCCCGAGAGATCAAAGATATGACCAATGAGAACATATTGAGCAACTAGGAAAAACTGCGTGACCGCCAATAATAAATATAAGGTAAGCAATTTAGCCAAATAAAGCTTAACGTGAGAAATGGGGAAACTTAACACTTGCTGCCATCCCCCTGTCAAATGATCAAACCGACAGATGGTCAGAGCATAAATACCAACAAGAATAGGAAGAAAGATCATTCCGTAAAAAATGACAACCTGTGACCATGCATCAACCCATAAATTAGCATCTGGTTCGATAAATGCTCTTGCATTAACAAGTAAATTTCCGACCCCTAAAAGGGTGGATAGAAGTGGGATGAGAAAAGCAAGCATCCAAAGAACCGATCGTTTCGTTTTTAAAAGTTCGACTGAAAAAAGATTGGAAAACATCTATTTCCCCTCCTTATGCAAATTCCTTTTTTCTAAAATGAAGCAATCCAAAGCAAAGAAGCAATAAACCTATAATAAAGCTCGTGCCGACAATGCCCCATGGTAATCCAACCACTTCTTGGTCAGGGGAAGGCAATACTTGGATATAAAATGTCCAAGGTAACCACCTTCCTAATAGTAACTGTCCCCCAAGAATGGTTAGTAAAATACCAAGGGAACCAATCGTAATCGGTATGGCTTGGTTTTGAAAGGTAAGCGCCAGCCATAACTGCAAAGCAATCAGTGGAATGGCAGTCAAAAATGGGAATAGAGAAAAACCTAAAATATGTGTCCAAGGAAAAGTGTCATTTCCTAGCATCATACCTAAGACGATAATTCCTATCATTAAAATGAATCCTGAAATAATCGTTAAAACCGTTGACCACACAAATTTATTAAGATATACATGAAATCGTGAAACAAGCATGGAGAAGATAGACTTCCAGCTGTTCCCTTGATGTTCTATATTTGCAATGATAGATGTGACGAGTGTTACTTCTAGTGGAACGGCTAGGAGGATGAGAAAAAAACTAAAGATCCATATTGGGTCCCACATAGTCATGCCATCTTGTGCTGCTTGTTGAACAATCGTGTCATAGCGTAAAAATATATTCAAAGCATTTGCCAGTATGATAATGAATGGGATGATCAGCGGGAGAATCCAAAGCCATGTCCGCTTGTATTTCACTATTTCTGAACCTACCACCTTGCTCATCATATCGATTCACCCACTCCTGTCAATTCGATAAATATATCTTCTAAGGACCGCTTCACTTCTTCCAATCTGTTCACTCGAAAACCTTCGGAAAGCAAACTGTAATTAATTTTCTCTGCAAATACAGGATCTGCGTCTTCCATGATGATTCTCGTATCGGTTAGTTTAGCACGGTAACCTTGTCCTTTCAGAAAAGTTAGAGCATGCTCAGCCTGACTGACGCCGATGTGTAATTTGGGTTTACTTTTTTCTTTTAGTACATCGATAGAGTCCTGAAAAATTAATTTACCCTTATTAATGATGCCAACTTGATCAGCCATTTGTTCAATTTCACTTAATAAATGACTTGAAACGATGACCGTCATATTATCATGTTTAGGCATCGATTTAATCAGGGACCGTATTTCCTGAATTCCCGCTGGATCAAGACCGTTTGTCGGTTCATCCAGGATAAGAAGCTTCGGTTTGTTCAGTAAAGCCGTTGCAATTCCAAGGCGTTGCTTCATGCCTAATGAATAGTGTTTGACTTTTTTATCTGCTGCTTTGTTCAATCGAACGATGTTTAAAACCTCAGCAATACGATTTTTGGGCGCACCTAGCAACCTTCGGGCAGCCTCCAAATTTTCATATCCTGTTAAATGCCCGTAATACGAGGGGCTCTCTACTAACGAGCCAACTTGACCCAAAATCTCCATTCGATGTTTTGTTAAATCTTTGCCTAATATTCGTACACTCCCATTTGTCGGTTTAATTAGACCAAGAAGCATCCGAATTGTAGTGCTTTTCCCAGCTCCATTTGGCCCTAAAAATCCATAAATCGATCCTTCTATTACGCTTAGATTGACATTGTTTACGGCGTATTGCTTCCCGTATTTCCTCGTCAATTGACTTGTTTTAATGATATCCATCACTTTATACCTCCTTATTACACGGAAAAGTTATATAACAATTGTTATTTATCGTATAAAAATGTTCCATATTCATTAAGCAAATTGATAGGGGGAGATAGCGATTCTCCCCTTAAAATTTTACTCATAAATGGTCGTCATCCATTCGACGATTCCTAGGTTTTGTTCTTCTCGTAGTTGCTCTACATTATGATGACCGATGATTGTTCCATCCTTTATTGCAATCACTTCATCTAAGATGGTTTCTAAATCTCGGATCTCATGCGTAGTAATAAGAACGAGCTGTTTTTCTAAATCGACAAAGGAAAGCAACCCTTTGACAATGGATTGACGCACCATCGGGTCAAGGCCTGAAAGTGGTTCATCCATTAAAATGATAGGGGCGTTACGCGCAAGAGAAAGGACGATTTTTAATCGACCGCGATTTCCTTTTGAGAGTTCTTTCAGCTTGCTTTCTGGATCAAGCTTCATAAAGGTTAAAATATCATAGGCCTTTTTAAGATCAAAATCGGAAAATTGACTCGCATAGAACGCAATGGTCTTTTCCACGTTATAGAATCTATAGTACTCATCAAGTTCTGATAAATAAGAAACAATGGAAGCTGATCGGCGATTGACTGTTTTTTCATTAATAAGCACTTCTCCTTTTGTCGGATAAGTCAGACCAGCGATTAACTTCAGCATTGTAGATTTTCCACTTCCGTTCTCACCAACCAGGCCAATAATTTTTCCCTCCGTTAGCTTTAAGTTCACTTTATCTAAAGCTACTTTTTGTCGATATTTTTTAGTTACTTGTTGAAATGAGATCATTGCTCTAGTGCTCCCTTCTCTGTTAAATAAGATACAATTCCTGCTTGAATCTCGTTGTCAGAATACCCCATTTCCCGCATCCCTTGCACAAAATGAGAGATTTCCTCTTCTTTCATTTGTTCTCTAATAGCTTCCAGAACGTGCTCATCATCCGTCACAAATGTTCCTTGTCCACGCTTGGATTCCACAATTTTCAACCCCTCTAATTCTCGGTATGTTCGCTGTACCGTATTTGGATTCACATTTACAGCTAGCCCCATCTCACGAATGGACGGAAGCTTTTCTCCAAGGCGTAGCTCACCACGGCTGATTTGCCGTTTAATCCGTTCAGCTAACTGTAAATAAATCGGCTCTCCTGAATGAAATTGATCAGTCATAAATTACACCTCAACTTTACGGTCAAGAATCCAACAGCTACCAACAAAAAGTAGAGCTGATAATACGAGATCCCGTACAAAATGACCCATATAAAAGAGAGTTGATAAGGTTTCAATTTCAAAATGATAATTTCCGTTTGAAATGTTTAGCTCAAACCCTGAAATCACACTACCACTGTTAATCACACCCCAATCGGTCAAGAACGATAAATAACCAATCATATGGATAAGTGAAACGGCGACGAGAAAGAAAAAGAGGGTTAACACAAAACTGAAAAAATCATTATAGGTTCTACTCAATGTGATAAAAATGGTCCAGAAAAACAAATAAACACATCCCAATAACAACACAGCTAACAGTAGAGCAATAACAGACAGTATAACGGTCGTTAGCCAATCATTTAAATGGATAGATACTGCACTGTTTATATAAGCCTGCCATAGTACGATAGCTGAAGTAATCAGTGTAATGAGCATATAGATTAGACTGGAAACGAGCTTCGCTAATAGGATAGACTCGATCGGCAAGGGATTATGAAGCCATAGATGCATTCGTTTCCGTTCTACACCCAAGCTGTAAAGCAGAAAGTAAGCTAAATAAAAAACATGTAGCGCAACTGCTACAAACGCTCCGATTGCTAACACTTCCCACATGAGATCAATTGAATGGCCGAACAGGATACTAATTGCGAAAAAGCCAATCAAAGCAATCAGCGAGAATATAAACGCTGGAAGTCCTAGGTGAAATTCTTTTTTCATTAAATCAAGCCAAGCGGTCATGATCATTCCTCCTGTAGTTTCTTTGTATTAGTGTACTAGTAAAATAGTACACTAATACAAAAATATAGTCAAGAGATCTTTAAAAAGTAAAAGAAAATTGATGGAAGCCTATAAAACGAATCTTCATTCAATGGGTGGGCTTAGGCAGGATATACTTTAAGATGATTTATTTGGCTATAAAAAGAAAAAATCATCGCTTGTCTATGTGAACAAGTGATGATTTTCTATGATTACATATTCATTTAGTACTTAATTTTGTAAACCAAGAATGGGAGTTCAATATATGGGGTATTTGGTTAATAGTATGGAAAATAATAAGCCGATTTAAAAACTACAAAAACAATTAAAATAACTCTCTACCCATAATAATAAAAGGATCATTATTATCATGTGGGAAGAATGGCTCTCTTAAGACTTGCCAATTTAAACTTTCATATAAACGACGTGCTGAGTTATTATTTATTTGTGTTGTCAAAAGTGCTGTTTTATACTCGACATCTTTCAATAATTCTGTCATTAATATTCTGCCAATACTTTGTCTTCTATAAGAGGGATGGACAGCTAATTCTACAAGTTCAAAGCAATCGGTAAGCCATTTCGTCTGCTCTTTGGAACTAAATTCTCTTTTCAGCAAGCCATTGTAATATTGTCCTGGTAATGAAGTATAGCCATATGAAAAACCTACAATTTCACTTTTTTCATTTTGAGCCACGATACATTTATAGTCTTCATAGGTAGAGTGTTTAAGAAATCGGGCTTTTACTGAATCATCTTCTATTTGCCAAATCTCTTTATACAGATTGGCTGTTGCTTCTATGTTTTCCTCATTGCTGTCTAGCTGAAAAAACTTTATCATTTTGCCCCTCCCCTTTTACATACACAAACAAATTTAAATTCTACATGATAATTCTGCTATTCAATCTTTGTACTTACTTTTTATTCTTTTTCTTAGCATGTTTAATGCAAAACCCCTATTTTAATAAAATAGGGAGGCTAACAAATTATATAAAGAATGAATCATAATTCTCTGATACACCAAAGAGTAAAAATAATATGAAATACATCCAGATATAATTTTTATTTACTTTTATTTCTATTAGGGACCCCTCCTTTGCAAAAACGTTCTTTTCCTTCTATTCAACCCCAACGCAATTCTCACGGTATGAATTGATTTTAGAAAAAGAGATAAACAGGATGATATTAGAATAAATCATCAGGCAGCAAGTATTCTCACTTAAATAGCTTTGAGAACATGCTGCATAGTTTAGGGTCATTCCTCTTCAATGTGAAACAAATCATTCATGTCCTTAATATCTAGCGCATCCACAATTCTATCGATGTGCTCTAATTGAATGCGTTGACGTTTACCACTTGCCAGCTCACTAAGCGTTGCGCGTCGAATACCTGTTTTAATATGTAGTTGGGTAATGGATAAGTCGTATCGATGGAGTAATTGATTAAGCTGTAAGTGTACCTTTTTCAATGTTAAATCTCTCCTTTCATATTGACTGTACTTTAAAGCGTACAGTATAATTACATTAATAACGTACCTATAAAGGTACGAATTAATCTTTATTAAAAGGAGAGATTCCATGATTACTGATCCAGAGACCAAAGAAGTACTGATCAATGAATTAAATCACATGTTATATATTGCAGAAATACAAGAAAGGCTAATCTCCGTTTCCTATTATTTAGTTACCGATGAGCTATATACCATCGATCATGCAATCCCTGAATTAATAAAAATCATTAACTTATTAGAAAAAGAACAGGATGGAATCATGTATCGTATTGGAAATTTAGATGGAATATCT
Source organism: Amphibacillus sp. Q70 (assembly GCF_052055485.1). Classification (GTDB taxonomy): domain Bacteria; phylum Bacillota; class Bacilli; order Bacillales; family Amphibacillaceae; genus Amphibacillus. Next base: position 815,207 of record NZ_CP197171.1, read on the forward strand.
TTTGAACACAGGAGTTAAGAAGTAGCTTGTCCTTATTCGCAAATGTTACGTTAAGAATAAATTTTTGTTGTAGCAATAGTATGTTTGATTTCTCTAACAATAGAATATAAAAATCAAGTACTTCCCCACATTTGTCAAATGGAAAATAAGCATATATAACCTTAAGGTGCTGAGCGAATCAGCTGCTTTGATAGAATATGCCATGCTTACATGACATGACGTGTGCTACTTACCAGTTGGTGTACGTTCAAATACCGTAGTAATCAAAGGTATGGAATTTGCATGTTGTAGTACAATTGTGTAAGATCTGAATAGTCAAATATATTCTGTGACTCTTTGCGCTTCATACCAGCGTTATAACAGCGAGAATCTGAAAAAACTCTTAAGAGTGTTCTTCTCAAAGAGTATCGATTTAGCTTAGTCATAGATGGAGAGTTTAAAACTCATTCTTATTAATTAAATAGTAGATTAAAAAATGTATGAATTAGAGAATCACTTGAACCCTATCAAGAAAAATGGATAAATTACGCTTAATATGACAAGTTGTCGAATAATAAAACAAATAAGGGGGTGCTAAATTGAGCAACATTAGTAGCTTGGAATTTTTTTATGTTGTCTTTGGTGTATCACTTTTTATGGTAATTATTTATAATTTGCTTTCTGAAAAAAAGGCTATTAGTTTTTTGTTAGTATATCATGTCTATGAGCCTAACAGAGCGAAATATGACTTCACTAAAACTTTAAAACACTATAAGCTATTTGCTTTAACTCTTCTAGTGTATTCTACGATAATTATAATTTTGACATATATATTTGGAATCATCGTTTCTAAAGTTGGGATATGGATATTTTTTGTAATAGTTATTATCAGTAGTAAATTTTTAAATCCAGTAAAAAAAGCTAAAAATGAGGGATAAACAGTTATATTTATTAAATACATAAAAGTTGTTTCACAAAAGAAACAGGTGGAAAGCAACATTGCCAAGTTGGCAGAATGGATTTAGCTTTCGATGAAATCAGTCAATTTCTCAACATTTGATGGTTCTTCTTTACAAGTTAGACTATCAAGCATCGTATTGTACTTATAAAATATAAAAGCGATAGAACTATAGATGAATCAAATCTCTATTTTCTATTAAAAAGAGCCAATAAGATGGGAGGTTTAAAACTCAACTTATTGGCTCTTTTATTACTATAATTTTAAATTTCCTGTTTTTCATTTATGGAGATTATTTAGTTCTATACCTCTTCTTATTTTATTTCTGAAAATCAGGCATTAACTTTTCCCATGCTGTATTCCTTCCCTGCGTAAGTTTTTTAATTTAGTGCCGAACTTTTCTTGAGGTGAATTTTTATGAATATGGAACTTTATTTGTCGCAATGCAACTGATTGTATGACTTCCACTTCAAAAATAGAGAAAACTTGAAAATTCTAAAAGTGGGATATCCAACGGTCAGTAATTACGCGACTAGTTCAAGAGCTTTTAAAGGAGGCCAATTTTTGGTCATACCTTTAGGTGCATGTCCTTGTGGTACTAAAACATGTCCTGTGTGTCGCTCCCCCCACTGAATGAAGTTTCACTTTACAAAAACTCCATATCACTTTTTTCATACTTATTATGGCCAGGAAGAGATTTTTTGTGCTTCCAGCATGTAATGGCATCCTTTAAAGACTTGCCTTTATTATCATGGAAAAAGTCTCGAATATAGGTATTATACTCAAATTGCTTATCTATTTTCGGTTTGTTTTCCCTTTTATCTTCTAAAATTTGATAATACGCTGTAATCGAATCTTGATAAGTCTTCCCTGTATTCTGTTTCAACCATTGTTGGAATTTGACATTGAAAGAAAATGACTTACCAATCTTTTCTTTATAGAAAGCTCTGTGCGCCTCTGTACATACAAAGTTATCTTCAATTTTACTTTCAAGATAGATTTTATCAATAGTGTTACGACGTTTTGGCGACCTCTTGATTCTAAGCTTTTCCCCGGTTTCAAGGTAATGAGCGATCCGATTGGTTAATTCTTCTTTCGAACCTGTTGCTTGCATACCTTCCTGTTTACAAAAAGTGATAAGCTCCTCTTTTAAATAATAAAAATGGCGAAAAGTATTTACGTCTAAATTTTTGTCTATGACCTGTTTTTTCATCCTTTTCCTCCAAGTATAAAGCATCTTATAAGCATGCTAGCATACTAATCCTGACAAAGTATGTCATGGTTTAACAATCTATATTATCTTCATACATAGCCCCAATTTCTTCCAATAAGCGGTTTCGAATACTCGTAGGAGATATAACCTTGATAAATTTACCAAAGGATAATAAAGGTCTAATTAGCCATTCTTCATTTGGTATATCAATGAATACTCCCTATAGTTAGATAGAATTATACCACATAATTAGTAACACCAGTTATCGACATTAAAGTTTGTCCTTTGCAGATGGAAAGTATTACTTTATCCAGCAGTATACAATGCCCATTCCTAGTTAAATGAGTGAAAAGGCAACATTGTATCATGATTAAAAAATGTTTACCAGTATTTTAAAATACACCTAGGAAATCATTTTAAATCGATATATGCTGATTTTAAGGAGGGATAATATGAAAATTAAAATTGAAAATTTACCTACAAAAAAAATTGCGTTCTTTAGAAATATCGGCCCTTATGGGAATGAAAAAAACTTTGAAATGATGAAGGAATTTAAGCAATGGGTACGTTCAAGTGGGTTATCACAAAATCGCTTTGAATATGGTATTTACGGAATTGCAAAGGATAATCCTGCAATGACACCGGCTGAAGAGTGTAGATATGATCTCATTATTTCAGTAGACGATGATTGGGAAGTAAAGAAGCCCGCCAACACAGGAATTTTTGAAGGGGGTAAATATGCAGTATTTACAGTTGTCCATACTAAAGAAGCTGTCAGGGATTTTTGGAATAACTTAAACGCCGAAATAACAAAATATAATTTGGACTTACGAGAATTCCCCATTGTTGAACGTTATAAAGAGGAAGAGGGAGAAGATAAATATTGTGAATTTCTTATACCGATTCAATAAACAAGTTTAGTGATGTGCATGCCATGTGGGAGCTGGATTTCTCAAATATACCTTAGATTGAGTATGAATTGGTTACAAAATCAGTCTTAATGATTAACTTAAGGGAATTGTGCTATACTGATTCTACTTGATTTTTAAAGGAGGTAACCGAATGTATTTGGTCGATTCAAGAAGTTCAAATCCAGCGATAAATGTGTCAGTTGAAAGTTTTCTATTAAGTAATGAAGTGGTGGATGACACGATTGTCTTTTTTTATCAAATGGAACCTTCGATTGGTATCGGGCGTTTTCAGAATGCCTATGAGGAAGTCAACTACCCTTATGTAAAGGAACAGGGTATCCCAGTTATCCGCCGAGCTAGTGGTGGTGGAGCAATGTTCAGTGATCCAGGGCAGATTGCCTTTTGTTTTATAACGAAGGATGAAGGCGATACTTTTGGTAATTTCAAAGAATTTACTCGACCTATTTTAGATGCCTTACACAAAATGGGGGCAACTGACGCACAGCTAAGTGGACGAAATGATCTTACAATTGACGGTAAGAAATTTTCTGGGAATGCGATGTCTGTAAAAGATGGCCGAATGTTTGCCCACGGAACGTTGATGATTGATCTGGATACCGACCAGCTGACCAAAGCACTCAATCCTAGTAAAGAAAAACTCCGTTCTAAAGGCGTTAAATCCGTTCGTAGTCGCGTAACTAATTTACGCCCTTATTTCTCAGAACAATATCAAAATGCAACGGTTGAGGAAATTAAGAATACCATTCTGCTATACGTTTTTGGTGTTGATTCCTTAGACGAGATTAAACGGTATGAGTTGACAGAAGAAGATTGGGGAAAAATCAACGCTTTCAAAGCTGCGGTTCCCGATAATCCTGAATGGAATTATGGTAAAAATCCGTCGTTTGATTTGGAAAGACAACGCAAATTCGATGCAGGACTTGTTCAAGTAAAATTCAATGTTGCTCATGACAAGATTTCTGCAATCCGGATCTTTGGTGACTTCTTTGGTAAAGGATCAATTGAGGACGTCGAGCAAGTTCTGATTGATGTGCCATATAATGAAGAAGCGATTCAAAATGCTTTAGAGAGCTTAGATATTCCCTATTATTTTGGAAAAATTAAAATTGAGGAGCTGGCACAGTTAATTGCTTTTTAGCATGCAAATCTATTTGGGATTTGTTTTTCTACTGTTATCATTTAAAATAGCTGTGAACCATTTGAATTTGACTTTTTTAAATAACTCTATTAAGGCTTTAGCCAACTCAACTATCCCCCTATTCAATTATCTGAAACGCTACTTGGTCGGTATTTACCGCCAATGGCGTTTTTTTAATGTACTCATGCAGAAGTGAATTATATAAATAATAAAAGAGTTAAAAACATGCGAACACAAAGCTAAAAATTAAAATCCTCCCCTAAAGTATCTACTTCAGGGGAGGATTTTAGAATTACGTGCTTAGGCTCTCCATAACTTTTCAATATTTAAGTGCTCATTTGAAAGGTGGCAGCTGCTCCCGCTCAGTCAAAGTTTTATTCAATCCATCCGTCGACTATATCGCGGTTCTCTTCAATCCATTCACTCGCAGCGCCCTCAGGATCTTTACCGTCTTCTATTTCTAACATGATAGACTCCATATCATCAATATCCCATTCGAAGTTATCTAAAATTTCATAGGCTTCCGGCATATCGTCTTTCAAACCTTTACGTGCCATTTTATTGATACTCTCAGCATCACCCATTGTACCTTCTGGATCATCTAAATATTTCAAATCATAGCGTTGAAATATCCAATAAGGATTCCAACCTGTGATCACGACTTCTTCATTTGAATTAATGGCACGTTCTAATTGCGCATTCATCGCACCTGTTGAAGATACGACCTGCTCCCAGCCGTCAAGGTTGGGATAAGCCTCCAGGGTTTCTTCCGTCGCGGTTACAATTCCAGCACCCGGTTCAATTCCAATAATTTCCTGACCTGCTTGATCGTCCAAATCTTCAATAGAATCTACATCCATATACGACGGAACAACTAATCCTAACTTTGCCTGTCCATCAATTTGAGGACCTAAATCATCAAGATCATCTTTAAATTCTTCGTATTGTGCTTGATGGGTTATTGGTATCCAAGCACTTGTCATCGCATCAGCTTGCCCATTAGCGACAGACTCCCAAACAACAGGAATATCTAATGAGCTCATATTAACACTGTATCCTTGTTCTTCTAAAACTTGCGCAATTACATGAGTAGCAACAATTTGGTCATCTTGTTGTGCATAAGCAAGCGTAATCGTTCCTGCGTTTGACTCATTCGCCGAAGAAAGCACGCCCATTACAGCAAAAAATACAATACATAAGAAAATAACTGCGGTGACAATCACTTTTTTCTTCTTAGAAGTTTTTTTTGTTTTTGTACGATTCATTGCTTGTGTAAAGCGATCTATAATAATTGCAAGAATGACGATGCCTATACCATAAACAAAACCATTGCCAACCTCGGAACGTTGTACAGCTGCTAAAACACCTTGCCCTAATCCAGGCGTTCCAATCATTGAAGCAATAACAACCATGGATAATGTCAGCATAATCGTTTGATTGATACCAGCAAAAATATTTTCTTTAGCCATAGGTAAATCAAGCTTAAATAATCTTTGCCAAGCAGTCCCTCCAAAAGAATCAGAGGTTTCTATTAATTCAGTAGAAATGGAACGAATTCCTAGATTCGTCATCCGAACAGTAGGTGGCAAAGAGAAAATCACAGAAGCAAATACTCCTGGCACCATCCCAATACCAAAGAAAGCAACTGCTGGAATTAAATAAACAAAACCAGGCATCGTTTGCATGAAATCTAAAATGGGTTTAATAATATTTTGGATGGTTTCACTTTTGGACATTAATATTCCTAGTGGTACACCGATAACAATAGCGACCACACTTGAAGTGATTACCAAAGTTATAGTGTTCATCAAATCTGTCCACATACCTTGATTATAGATAAACAGTAATCCGATAAAAGTAAAAAGCGCGAAACCCCATTTTCGGTTGAAAACGAAATAAGCAGCAACGGTCAATAGTACCATCATTAATAACGGAGGAATAGTTGATAAGGCATTTGTCATGAAATTCATAACAGCTTCACCAACTGTCTGTAAGATTGAAAATAGTCCTGACCAGTGTTCAGTCAGCCAATCGACCCCACTATCAATCCAACTAGGAAGTGGTATTTCATATTGCAAAAAGTCAAGCATCTTTGTTCACTCCCTCTTTTTTTGTGGTCTCTTCATTCTTATCTGTCATCGCACCAATCACACTGCCACGGACTACAACACCTATGAGACGATCATTTTCATTCACAACAGCCAGTGGAGTAGGAGAATTATAAATCAACTCAAAAATATCAGTTATTAAGGCGTCCTTATTGATTTTTTGTACATTTTTGTCTAATACTTCTGTAAGCTTTTTTTCATTTTCTCGAGCATCTAGGGCATTTTCTGCAGTCAAACTTCCCTTTAAATAACGTTTGTGATCGACAGCTAACAACATACTCACTTCTTCTTTTCGCATACGTTGTAAGGCAACATTCGGTCCATCTGTTTCCACATTAATCGTCAAAGCAGGCTCCATAATATTTTCTGCCGTTAAAACTTTGGAACGATCGATGTCTTCAGTAAATTCACGCACAAAGTCATTGGCTGGATTTGTTAAGATTTCTTCACCAGTACCAATTTGCATGATCTTTCCATCACGCATTAAAGCAATCCGATTACCAATTCGCAAAGCTTCATTTAAATCATGAGTAATAAAAATAATGATTTTTTGGACTTTTTCTTGTAATTCTAATAAATCATCTTGCATATCACGACGAATTAATGGGTCCAAGGCAGAAAATGCCTCGTCCATCAATAAAATTTCTGAATCATTAGCCAAAGCTCGGGCTAAACCGACACGCTGCTGCATCCCACCGGAAAGTTGGTCGGGATATTGATCCTTATAAGAAAGTAAGCCGGAACTATCTAAAGTTTGTTCAGCTTTTTGTTGTCGTTCTTCTTTTTCAACACCACGAATTTCTAAACCATATTCCGCATTTTCCAAAACGGTGCGTTTCGGGAAAAGCCCAAAGTTTTGAAAAACCATATTAACTTTCGTACGACGGACTTGACGTAATTCCTTTTTGGACATCTTCGATACATCATCATCATTAATGTAAACACTCCCTGAAGTAGGTTCAATTAATCGGTTGATTAAACGTACCAAAGTAGATTTTCCACTACCAGATAGACCCATAATGACAAAGATTTCTCCATCCTCTACGTCAAAACTCACATTATGAACACCGACAGTAGCGCCAGTTTGTTCTAAAATTTCCTGTTTTGATTTTCCTTCTTTGACCATATCAAGTGCTTGTTGAGTTCTTTTACCAAACACTTTGGTCAAATTTCGCACTCGAACTCTACTCAAAATAATGACACCCCATTTCACTTTTTAAATTTTCACATTAATTTCTTTAGCATAATGAATATAAAAAACAACCTTATCACCGAACTTAATTTGCTCAACAAGAACTTAAAAATAAATTTAACGTTGATTCATTTAAAACTTTAAGGTGTGGAAACTACTATGAAGCACTGCTCCTATTGCCGAGTTCTTTCGCAATTGTAAAAGTACAAATTATTGATCGCTCCTTTTGGCATACTATACACAGCTATACGTGGAAAAACGATTCTGCTTACGCCAGATGATATATTAATTTTTCCTCCGTTTTTAGAAATATTCGAAGACAAGTTTTGAATTACAAAATATGGTGCTTTTATATTAGCATTAAGAACTTTATCAAATTCTAAATAAGCAATTTCCCCAACCCCCTCAAAGGTAGTATACCCTTGTATTATTTACAATAACATGTAATTCAACTTTTTTTGATTAAAACATATTTTAATGTCATTTTTACCTCTCCTTTATCTTTGAAGAAATAAGCATAAAGCTTTCCCCAAGGGGAAGGCCATGTGATTAGAGGAAAATAAATTCCTTTTTCTTAAAAAATCCCCTAAAAACTCTTTCTAACAGGAGTATGGGGATTTTGCATTTGAAAAGGTATCAAACTCAGAGCAGTCACTTATAATCCAGTGGTAGGATACTTTGATTGTTTTCTAAACTCTAATCCTCATTCTCAGACAACTCAAGAACCTGCAGTACTGTGACCATCAGATATCCTTAATTTTTTTATGAATCCAGTACATGCTTACAGTCTATATAGTATATCTCTTTCAAGAGAAAATCCTTTTTGTTGTAATCGGGTAGATGGACTAGCCATTAATTGGCTAGTCGACCTCTCACACCACCAAGCGTACGGATCACGTACTTGGCGGTTCAACCTTTTGAGTATCTGATCTCATAAAGTGCAGATATATCTTTCAATTCCCACTTTGCGAGTCTTTCTTTTGTTATGGCGCGATGGATAATGTCATTCTTAGATGCTCGCCAGTGTCCCTTTCGGGTATTTGCTAGTTTCATGGTGTCATCATGGTTAATTCCATATTTCCGCAACATTTTATATCGTGGTACGTACTTGTTTCCATCTCTTCCATATCCATTGTCTTAATCGATGATTTAACCATTGTTGAGTTTCTGTTATGAATGCCTTCATAATTAGAAATCCCATAATAGTTAATCCAACCTACCGTCATTTGGTTTATCTTTGTGATGATGTCATAGAATGTACCCGATCGTTTCCTATTGGTTAGCTTCCTGAGTTTCTCTTTGAACCTGCATTTTGCCGACTGACTAGGTCGACCATTTACTTTCCCATTAGGTTCTATAAGTTAACTCCTAGAAATGTACTTGACGTTGCACCTCTTACCTTGCTTTTCTTCTGATTAATCATAAGCCCCAAGTCCTTTTCTACAAACTCGGTTACGCTTTTCATGACTCTTTCGCCTGCACGTTTACTTTTAACGTAGATGACGAAATCGTCTGCGTATCGATAAAACGATGTCCTCTTCTTTCCAATTCTCTATCTAACCTATTCAATTAGACATTGGCCAAGGTTGGAGATAGCGGTCCTCCTTGTGAGGCGCCTTCCGTTGTTTCAATGTAGATATCTTTGTCAAGTATGCCCGGCCGGAGGAAACTCCAGATTAATTTCAGAATGATTTTATCCTTGATGAAATAGTCTAGGTAAGCTCTTAAGCGTTGGTGATGTATCGTATCAAAGTAGCTTTTCAAATCACAGTCAACAACGACTCGGTATCCTTCTTGATAGTATGTTTTGGCTCTTTCTATTGCTTGGTGCTGATTTCTTCCTTTTCGAAATCCAAAGCTGTTATCTGAGAAGTGAGGATCAATAATCGGGCGATGACTTGTAGAATGGTCTGTTAAACCACCCGGCCTAGGACACTAGGAATGCCTAAGTATCGTTTGGGGCCATCTGCTTTTGGAATGGCTACCCGTCTAACGGGTTGGGGAATTCTATGTTCCATCCTTCAACTTTTTAGTGGCTCAACATATTTAAGCATATGCCCTTTAAGTTCTTCGATTGTTATTCTATCAGCTCCCGGTGTACCTCTATTCGAGTGGACCTTCTCGCGCGCTGTCCAAAGGTTCTTATCCGTGACGATTCTTTTGATTAAGTTGATACCATCTTGTTTCTCCATATCCATGCGACATCCCTACACTTTCCCATTTATCTTTCCATTTCCAACACATCTATCCATGGGCAGTCATCTCTTCGGCCAGTGCTACGATGATTATTTGTGCTTATGCGGTGATGCCTGCACCTCCTTGTTCTTCAAGATTTAAGATTGTTCAGCCCTTCATTTCACTCAGAAATTACTATGGCTTCTGCTGACTTCTCTCGGTAAATCTTTTCTAACCGAGTTTCCTCGTCCGAGCGACCTCCCCCGGGTAAGAGCTATAACCTTCCTCCCATGTAACTATTGTATTTACTGTATGGAACTCGTGCAGTATTGGACTTTGTTTTGTGTGGCAAACTCGTCCATTCCAAGCCAGCCTTGTATACAATTTCTGTTCATCAGTTCGGGATTTTACCTCAGCCCTCAGCTTCCTTCAGATTCCGAATCACTTCGGACACCCCTGCCCTCAGCTAACAGTTCCTACTGCCAAGCCTGTAGTGGACTTTCACCACCAGGTTATAGCCCACGCCGGGCGCACAAAAAAAGGGCTGTTGAGAAAATCATTGAAAAATGATTTCCTCAACAGACCCTTTATTTATATTTTTTAAATGAAGCTGAATATTTCGGTTAATTATAACTAAAATCTATATTCGAAAAAATAATAAATCTACTTCTTATGTTCAATGATTATTTAATACTATAACTGGAAGTACATCAAATTCTATATTTACTATCTAATAACGTTTAAAAACGAAATCAGTCATCTTTTATGAGAGCTGCTTCTTAGCAGTCTTTTTTTCCTGCTTTACTAATCTCAATAGATAGTGCATATATATCCAAACGTTTGGATCACATCAATATTCATACGACACAAAATTATTAACTGGAATTCATATACAAGAAAAAAAGCACCAGCAAGATGCCGATGCTTTATTTAAACCTTTTAAACACTTTATAAGATTAATGTTAATTTGCACCAACTTACACCAAAAAACCTTTGCAAAAGTTGGTATATCAACAATTCTATTAACGTTTTGAGAACTGAGGGAGATAGTAGTATCAGGGCCTGCAGATGTTTTTGTATGCTACTTGTATGTTACGTAGAATTATCCACAGGTTTTATAAAGCAGTCAGGATGATAACTCCTCATTTAACATACGTTACATCATGCACAACGTGTTGTGAGACATTCTTTTGTGCTTTACTTGATTGTGAAATGTTGTTTAATCAATGGTTATGGGCTGTATTCAAATAGAAAAGTAATTGCGTGTGATTTTGTATGATTGTTTATCCTTGTTACCTTTTTGTTACTTTTTTAATCACTTCATTCTTTAACAAAACTATAATGACTTCTTCCTTACCATAGTAGATATTTAAACATCATACTATTTGCATACACATCTTCTAGCATGATAAATCAACGTTTTTAAAATTATGGTGCTCATTGTTTTTTGTTAATTTTATTGATTTGTCGACCTGAATCTCCACTTAGATAAGTAGTTATATTTAGAATTAATTCAGCTTTTGGATTTAATATTTAACTAATTTAATTTATAAGAGTTGATGCTAAATAGGATCATGGTCACTCCTAATTTAAGCAACAATAAATAACAGCTTATTCTATGAATTATTAACAATTAAATTTATGTTAAAAAGCTCGGTATCGGCACTATTTTTAGCTCATTTAATATACAAGAAACATTAGTATCAAAACACATTGCATTTTTCTTACTTAACGAAAGATATGCATTTTGTCTAGCTCTAGTAATAGCAACATAGAATACACTTAATTGTTCTATAAAATTATCACTATTTCCTCTTATATCTTCAATATTGCAATTACTTTTAAACGAGCAATTACTACACATTCCATAGTAACTTGGTAATCTATCCTTTTCAATATCTACTAGAAATATATTATCCCATTCTAGTCCCTTGGAGGTATGAATAGTTAGTAGTTGAACAGAAACATCGACAGCTGATAAATACCTGTGTAAATCATATTCTAGAAACACAGATAAAATATAATCATATTTCTCATCTTTATTTAACATTCGATAATTCCGATTACGGACAACATCTTGTAACATTGCAACTAACAACGTAATTAAGTTTTGTTGTTGTGTTGATGAAAGCTCAAAACTACTTTTAAAAACTGATATCCACTCATTCAACTCTTTTTTAACAATGTTTTTGCGACTACTAAAATACATTTGGAATGATTCAACGCACTTATCACAGAACCTCCTGTATTCATTACTCTCAGTATTAATTTCCAAAGCATCGAAATATGCTATATAATTACTCCTCAACTTTTCTTTTATAACGTTTATATCTGGTCCACGTTGCGATGTTAATATAGCTGTTTTTTTATCAGGATACAACTGGTGTATTTCTTTAATTATACGAATGACATTTTCACTCTCTAATTGCTGATTTTCGAATATCGTAATATTTTGATGAGAATAACTTTTGATATTATTATAAGCATTTATTGGATCATTGGCATAAGATCTTACTCTTCTTTCTAAATCAATCAAAAACTTATTACCCTTGAAACGGTAATTAGATTTCAATGTATAATAATTAAAATTATATTTTTCTCCAAAAACATCAAATAAATTTCCTACAGTTCCAATAAAGCCATATATCCGTTGCAGAGGATCCCCATACAGTTCAACTCTTATATCATCATGCAAAAAAAGTTCTAATAACCTCAGATTAAGATGGTTCGTATCTTGGAATTCATCGATAATTATTTTTGTATAAATTTTTTTGTATAAGTCTAATAGTATCGGTTTATCTTCTAATAATTGCAACGTTAAAGTTATAATAGAATTATATGTTAGTTTATTTAGTGGCAATACTTTATTTAAAATAACTTCATTATAATTTCTTACGTTAGAAAATAATTTACCTGGCAAAGCATTATCTACAAATTGTTTAAATTTTATTAAAGTATTGAAATTATCAATGCTCTTTAAATGATTTTCATTCACAATTTGTATATCCTTTAAGTCTTTTAATTTTTCATCTAATAAAAAACCATATTTTCGCAGTATTCCACCCGCAAGACCGTGATAATTTGTAATTCTAATTTTCGAATTTATCCAGTTCCTTAAACTATAAGCGTGGTTTTCTAATTTTGCATACAAATCCGCTCTCATTTTACTTGTTGAATTATTACTAAATGTTAACATTAATGTCTTCTCATGGTTTATAGGAACATTATCTAATAAATCATATACTGTTTTACCCAATAACAATTTAGTTTTTCCGTAACCAGGCGGTGCTTCTACGATAATCCTTTTTTCTTGTGATTTTAAAACTTTTATTTGGCTCTGGTCATTTTCAAAATCACACTCGATTTCCTCTCGCAACATTGTTTTTTTATCCATCTATACTTACCAAATAGTCAATAGCCTTTTTTATACTTGTTGGAGTTTTATTAGCATAGTTACTAATTAAAAAACCATTAATAAAATTTGATGCTAGTATAGTTTCATGGACACATCTTAGTTAAGTTATTACAATTAATTTTAGGAGGATGTGTCCAATGAAACATAAAAATAACGGAAAACGATACAGTGACGACTTTCGTAAAATGGTTGTTGAGTTATATAATTCGGGTCAATCAGTTAAAAGTTTAAGCAGCGAATATGGCGTTTCTGAAGTAACTATTTATGCATGGATTAAAAAGTTCAATCCAATTGAGTTAGAAGATGGAACCTCTGTAACGCCAGATGATTATGCAAAATTACAGAAACAAATACTTAAATTACAACAAGAAAATGATATCTTAAAAAAGGCTATGGCCATATTCGCAAAAAAGTAAATGATGCTGAAATAACTGATTTTATTCATGACCAAAAAGAAAACTATCCTGTGCAAACAATGTGTGAAGTACTTGAAATTCCAAGGAGTACGTACTATCAGTCATTAGATAAAACGATTTCTAATCGTGATAGAGAAAATAAAGAATTAACTAAAAAGATTATTGAAATCCATAAAGAGAGCAAACACCGTTATGGTGCACCTAAAATCCATCAACAATTAATAAAGGTAGGTTACAAAGCCAGCCTAAAGCGAGTTCAACGTTTGATGAAAAAAGCTGATATTAGGTCAATCGTTGTTAAAAAGTTTCGTCCTACTCCAAGTAAGGAAACTATTGTTGAGCGAGAAAACATTCTTGAAAGAGACTTCAGGGCAGAAACGATTAATGAAAAATGGGTTGGTGATATCACTTATATCCATACACTTCGTGATGGTTGGTGTTACCTTGCATCAGTTATGGATCTTCACACTAAAAAGATTGTAGGTTATTCCTTTTCTCGTACGATGACGACTGATTTAATTATAAAAGCACTAGAAAATGCTTATCACGCACAAAAACCTGATGAAGGACTCATATTCCATTCAGATTTAGGTACACAATATACAAGCGATGAATTCGCTAAAGTGATAAAAAATTTCAAAATGACACATTCTTTTAGCTATAAGGGAAGTCCTCATGATAATGCTTGTATTGAGTCTTTTCACGCTATTTTAAAAAAAGAAGAAGTAAATCATGTTCAATACTTTGATCATAAATCTGCCGAATTAGCTTTATTCCAATACATTGAAGGTTGGTACAACCGCAAAAGAATTCACGGTAGTATTGATTATAAAACACCACAAGAGATGGAAGATTTATATACTTGTGCTGGATAACTAACGCTAACTAAATTCACTGTACCGGCTTTACGTGGAGAGGCGGGCATGATAGCCTTTCGTGGCAAGCCAGGAATGTTTTAAACGAGCTGGCTCCATGGCTTAGAAATCGTGCCCGCAGAGGCTCCGTGTCAAGCCCTGACAGTTTAATATAAATCATGTTCAAAGAACAATTAAAAACTTAACTTATTCGTGTCCAAAAGATTGACGTAGATCCAATTTTTATTTTGGGTAAGACTATGAACTACATTTCTTTTTAATTCAACCATTACGCTTTCCTTTAGTTCTTCTGACTGACTTCTGATTTGCTCCTCATACTTATCTGGATCACTTGGATTACAATCAATATTATATTTTTTACAAGCTGCTATAGTCGAATTAACTACATTGAATTCACTTTTTTTTAAATACTCTATATACCCATCTAAATCTATGCATTCAACAATATCGTTTTCAAATTCCTTCAAGTCGGTATAGAACAAATTATCGACATCCTTAAACTTTGGATCTTCCGGATTATTTTCGTCTCTATCAACAAAGCCAACAACAGGAATCTTGAATTTGTTAAATAAATCAACTATGTGTGGAACACTATCTTTTCCGTGGGCATTAACGACACTTATGCCTTCTAAATTGATATTGATACTTTCCTTTTCAAATAAAGCTTTCATGGCTCCTTGTTCAGTGATTCCCTCAACAACTAAAACTTTTTTTGCATAAAACGCTTCTTTGATTTCATCTAAATATCTGAACATATGTGTCATTAAAGATTTATCCATATCTATTGATACTCCTGATAAGGCTCTTAATTGACCTTGCTCGTGAAAAAGTCTAACAATATTCTTATAATTGTCTAAAATAATAAATGGCGAATGTGTTACTGCTATTAATTGACCAGAGATTGCATCAACATCATACATAATTTTTAGTAGACTATTAAACTCTTTACTTTCACCTGATAGTATTTCTTGTAAATAATTAATGAAAAATCGTTGTGTATGTGGATGAAGATGTAATTCAGGCTCATCTACAGAAATAATAACATACAGATTTCGTTTCCCTTCTACTTCGATGATACTTCCAGAAAAGTCTCTCTCGACTATATTTGCGATTTGATTTAATAATACTAATGGGATAGAGTTAATAAATTGCGTACCTTCACCTAAATCTGAAATACCAAACTTATCTTTAGTTTGCAATTGAATGATGTTTCCTAAAAGACTAGATATATCTTTGTTCGCCTCAGCTTCTATACCAAACAAATTAAATGTTTTAATTTTTTCTATTTGATGATTAATTTGTTCGATTAAAGGTGATACTGAGTCCGTATTCAAACTAAATCCGCCTTCATGTTCTTCTAAAAACTTTCTAATCAATAAATTTAAAAAGTTATTTTGCACTGCAAAACTTAATTCTTTTTCGGGTTTTCTAATAGAACCATACGAAATCAGGTGTGCTTTGCGTATCTTGTTTCTATGCAAATCATCATTTGTCGGCTTAATAAAAAACTCTATATTATCATCAATAGATTCTTGTAATACAACAATTTCAATTTGTGTCATATTACTTTGCTCATCTATAGTAAAATAATCATCAAACAGACCTATTTCCCCACTATCCAAAGCAATTCCAAGTTCAATTTTAATAGGTGTATCTAATTTATGAAAGTCTGATTCCTTGAAAGCTCTTCTATTAAATATAATATGTAATAAATCAAGTATATTAGTTTTACCTAAATTATTTTCACCAACAACAAAATTAATTTGATTATGAAGTTCTATCGTCACATCATTCAGGTTACGATAATTGAATATTTTTGTTTTAGTGATTTTCAACTGTACTCACCCTTATCTTTTACTTCGAAAAATTATTATTACTTATCAAGTGTGTTAGATATTATCCAACACACTTGATAATTATAAAAATTCTACTTATTTATATTTCTTTTTCAATTTAGAAACAATTTCTGGTAATTCTTTCGATAAGGCTATGTTGTGTTCGAGTAAGTTACTAGTCTTAGGATCCTCAATCGATGCAAAGTCGATACTATTTGTTAAATCATCAATATACGGAATCTCATCTGGTTTTGCAACAGAATATGCCTCAACTGCTTTTTCCAGTATGACATCATTAATACCCCACTCAGATGAAACTTGATAAATCTCATTGTGCAATTGTTTCTTTTTCCAGTTTTCAAAAGCCTCATCAAAGTTAATATTACTGGGCACATTTCCTGGTTCTAATTCTTCTGAAACAAATCGTTTTAATAATTCAGCTTGTTCATAATCACCCAGATTACTCAATTCTTCAATGTTTTGATAGATTAAACGCAATGTTTCTGCATCTACTGTCTGTACCCCTTCAGTAGATGTTGCTTTTTCCCCCATTAATTGAATAATATAATATGCATCAATGGTTTGAGAGCCTGCTAGTTTTGCTTTTCCAAGTGGTAAAATAGGTGGATCGTCTTCAGGATTATCTTTATCGCCTCTTGTTAAGTTACGATATGCCCCTACATACTGCATCCATTCATGTTCTGTAATACCGAACGCTTCATCTACCCAGCTAAATTCATAATATTGCTGGATTTTATTTAATTGGCCATTTGCTTTTTTAAATACTTTCTCAAACGCCTTTTTAGCTTCTTCATCGGTTTCTAGTGCTTGCCAGTCAGTTGGATCGTTCAATATTTCCATTACTTCCTGGGAGTAATCAACGAATTCATCGACTGCTTCAGGATAGGGCTTGACAATCGCTTGACTGCTTTCTCCACCACTTCCATACAAAATCAATGCTTCATTAACGGTTTCTTCGGTAATGCGTGGATACTGGAAATTTACAATGGAACCAAATTCTTTTTCCTTACCATAAATACGATTCGTTCGTGAATAAGCTTGAATTAATCCTTGTAATGCCAATGCACGATCAACATATAACGTATTAATAAATTTAGAATCATACCCTGTGAGTAGCTGATCTGCAACAATCACAAGGTCAATATTTTTAGGGTTTCGCCCACTGCCACCACGAGTTGCTCTTTCCACAACATCGTCATAATACGCATCTTCCCCTTGTCGTTTATCACCATAAGCATATTCAATCCCTGTAAATGATGCATAATCTTTAAACATTGCTTGAATGATTTCTGGGTCTGTTGGATTTGTATCGGCATCTGTTCCAAAACTAAAGGTCATAGCTACATTAATTTCGATATCATCTCTTTCAGCTAACTGTTTTTGAAACTCTTCATAGTATTCTATTACACGATGTTTAAAAGCGACGGTTAAAATCGCATTGAATACCTTTTGTTGCGATTGCTCTTCCCAATTATTTAAGATTTCTTCAACTACCCTTGGGATGTGTGTTTCATCCTGATAAAAGAGCAATTTACTTTTCTTAGCTTCTTTTTCCACTTCTAAATCAGACATTTCCATGACTTGACGTTCGATTTTCCTTTTTGGTATATCAGGTTGTTCTTCTAATTTATAATCCGTAATGTTTTCTCTTAGTGCGTCATAGCTTTCAAATTCTCCTGTATTGATATAATCAACGTGGAAACCTAGGACGTTTTTATCTGCAATGGCTTCATCGATTGTGTATTGATGTAATAATGGCCCAAACAGTTTCTCCGTTGTGTTAATCAGTTCACTTTTTTCATTGACCATACCTGAGATATTATTCTCATCGAATAGCGGGGTTCCTGTAAAACCATAAAACAACCCATTTTTGCGGAAATAGTCTCTAATTATGACCATCATCTCACCCATTGTTGTCCGGTGTGCTTCATCGATAATAAAGACAAACTTCTTATCAGCTAAGCTATCGTCTTTCCCGTCTTTTAAATCTTTGACAAGGTTATTTAATTTGAAAGTGGTTGTCACAACAATATTAGACATGGTAGATGTTAATAATTTACGCAGTTGATAAGTATGTGCCGTATCATCGACTTCTACCGATTCATATTCTGCGTAGGCTTTGAAATTATCACTTGTCCTACTATCTAACTCTTTACGGTCAACTAGGAATACGACTTTATCAAAACCTGCTCTTGTTGATAGAAATAATGCCGTTTTAAAACTGGTAATGGTTTTCCCTGACCCTGTCGTATGCCAGACAAATCCTCCATGTGGAAATTTATCTTCATTATCCCAACCTAGTGCAGCTCCTTCAATCGCTTGAAGTGCATGCACTTGATAAGGACGCAAAAGCATGTGTTTCTGATTTTCTGCATCTTTTGCTTCCTCAATCACTAAGTAATCACCGACTATTTGATGTGCCATGGGAATCATTAAGAATTGTCCAATGACATCTTCCCAGTGATTAATCGGTTTATTATTTTTATTTGCCCAATGGAATACAAAACTCGGATTAAAAGCTTGAATCGACTTTGGCGTTGCAAAATAACGTGTTGCGACTTCAGATGTCATCACCATCATTTGTGAAAATGCCATAAAATTATTTACATACTCGCCATCTGCGTAATATCGTTTAAACTGATTAAACGCTTCTTCTAGCGATTTATCTGTGCGTTTTTGTTCAATATTAATCAGCGGTAAACCATTAATAAGCAAAACAAGATCAAAACGATTCCCATTTGCAGATTCTACTTCACGTGCGACCTTATAACTTGAGTCTCCACCACGGACTTGTGCTTTTTTAAATATCGTTAACGTAATCTGTTCACGAGTGACACCTGGATGCGTATCCCGATAAATGCCATCAATTTTTCCAGTTGATTGTTCCATCGCTAACATCTTTGCAGCTTCATAACTATTATCAATTTGCGAAACCTTTGCCATTACTTGTGTAAATTCATTATCTGTCAGTGGCACGCCTTCTAAGACATCCGCGTTCATACGATTGAGTTCTTCACGCCAATGTTGAACCAAATCTTGCACTGTCACCTTTTGTTTATTCCCATCTAAAAAGGTTGGTGCTTTCCATTTATACTTTTGTAGTTCTTTTACAAAATTGTCTTGGAACGTTTTCTCCGCTACACTTTTAGCATAATTACTCATGAGTATCCTCCTTCCTACACAAACATTTCTTCTAAATAAGCCTCTTTCATTTTTTGAAGCTTGTCTAATTTCTTTTCTTCTGTTTCTATTTGGTTGTCGAGATTTTTGAAGAATTCACCAATTTTTTGTTGTTCTTTTTGGTTAGGTATAATTACGTCAATACCCCCAATATCAGTTCCATTGTATGAAGGTAAAGCTCCAACTTGTGCATATTTTGGTAAATCTAAAGTATCAAATAGTGTTTTACCAAAATAAGTATCCCAATCATCATTAAAAATATAAGCCATTGTATTATTATCAATAAGAAAAGTATGATTTATTAATCTTTTTCTGTTCATCATTATTGCAGCCCCAACTTTAGCAAAAATAACTGCTGGAATCGATTTAATTGGCTCCCATTTTTTTTGTTTTACTTGTTTTTGTGAAACAAAATTACTGGCTTTAAACATTTCAATTTCATTCCCTAATAAATTCATATCCGAAATTTTATAAAAAGGTACTCCTTCTTTGCCTCCTTGTTCCACATTTGGAAAACCTATGCCAGAAATTGTTGTCCCTAGTTCACATAATTTTTTTTGTTCCCATGGCTCAGTATAGCCTTTAAACCTTCTTTTCGGGACAGTTTCGCCTTCTTGAGGAAACATTTCTGTTAAATAAGCGGCTTTTAAGGCTTTGACTTTAGCAATCTTCCGTTTTTGATTTGCAATCCGTTCATCTAAAACCTTAAAAAACTCACCTATTTTTTGTTGTTCCTTAACACTTGGGAAATATAATGTAACACTTATTAAATCTTCATTATATAGATGTACAACAGAGCTTCCTTGCGCACGTTTCATCAATTCGCTCTGACATGATCCATTTGAAATATTTAAAGCTAAAAATACGGAGTCTAATTCTTTTGATGGTATAATTACATTTAAATCTCCACCTATAATAATATTAGGCTCCAGTATTACTGATGCTCTCGCTATATCCTCTTTTGTCTCACCAGACGATGGAACTATTACTTCTCTTCCTTTACTTAGCATAGAATTTTCTTGTTTTATAGTATAAGTATCTACTTTCTTTATTACAGTTTCATAATTTGTATATAACCTACCATATAAAATTAATTGATGTCCTATATCTGTTAAATCCTTTTTTGAGTAGCCTTTCCCTTTTGAAAAACTTGCTAGATTTTCTAGTTTACTTTTATCCCAATCTTCTGTGAATCCCTGGTACCTTCTTTTCGGCACCATTTTTTTTTCTTCCATCACTCTGTCACCACCAATTCATCAAGCATGTCTTCAAATTGTGTTTCGAGTGATTGACTTTCTTTTTCAATTGTTTCTAGAGTATCTGCGTATCTTGATTCTAATTCTTTTAAGGTATCTAATTCGTTTTTAAGTGGAATTTCTATAAGTTGTGTCATATTGTTCGTCAAATCACCGAACCACTTTTGATAGATAAGTTGATCAATTTCTTCATTTGTTAAAACTTCAATTTTATCTTCTACTTGTTCATTTAACGTTTTTTCTTTTGCTTTAATATCTTTAGCCAATGCTGACCTTTCTTCAAGTAACTTTTTCACTTTTACCAATAGTTCATATTCACTTGAACCATTTTCTACATTTTTTATTTCTGACTTAACAGCTGTAATAGTGAAATCATCTTCTCTTTCATTTAAAACATCACCTAATGCCGCTTCTTCATCACTTTCTTCTACTTTTGCCGCTTCGACAAGTTCGTTGATTTCATCCGTAATGGATGTTAAAGATTCTTGTTTTGTTTCAACTTCTTCTAGTTCTTCTCTATAAAGTTCTATTAGGATAAGTTCATTCGGTACAATCGCGCCAATCCACCCATCTTGTTCTGTCCGCTTTGTTTTACCCGAACCTTTTATCACCATATTGGCTTCACGTGTTCTGCCAACGGTGTAAAAATCGCTGATAGCAATTTTCTCCGTATCTTCTGCAAGCATATCTTCCCATAACTCTGCAATGATCTGATAGCCAGCATATGTGCTTACGTGTTTGAATTGTTTTAACAACTGTTTTATTTCCGTTAACATTTCATCTTTCAGTGGCTCGATGTCATTAACATCATGTACTGTTTTTAATTTCTCCCAGTACGTATTCATGTAAATGTGTAAAGCTTCTTTTAAGGCTTGCGTTTGTTTCTGCACTGTTTTATCAGCCAGAACATCTTCAGTCAAAGTATCTATGGACGCTGTTAATTCTACATAACCTGGACGTACCTCCTGGAGAGCATCATAAAGCACATCTTTTGTCATATTATGCAACACCGTTAATTGTTCAATTTGGTGTAGAGGTATACCGCCATATAAATGAGCATCGACATCTTGTGCAATTTCTTCATCTATAGCCTCAATATAACGCGGAATATTTAAATTATATTCGTTTTCTTTAATTTCTTTTTGTGATGCCTTGTGACTGTAGCCTTTTTCATTCGTACGTTCGATATAGGTATCAACGATTTTAGCAATGTCTTTTTCTTGAAGCACATGTTGCTTTCCTTCTTTGACAAACGATTTTGAGGCATCTATCATCAAGACAGGTTCATTTAAGGCACGGTTTTTCTTTAAAATAATGACTGTGACAGGAATTCCTGTATTCGTGAATAGCTTATCAGGTAGACCAATCACTGCATCAATATGGTTTTTATCCAATAAACGTTTACGAATTTCACCTTCAGCACCACCACGGTATAACACCCCATGTGGAAGAACAATCGCCATTGTTCCCTCTTGACCTAAGTGAAATAACCCATGTAAAAGAAAAGCGTAGTCTCCTTTTGAATCTGGTGGTAATACACCAGCAATTTCAAAACGAGGATCCGTCACTTTTAATTCTTCTTGGTTCCATTTTTTAACAGAATAAGGTGGGTTCATGACTACTGCATCAAATTGAACACCTTCATTCGGACGTTCAGGATCCTCTGGCCAATCTTGTGCCAATGTATCGCCATTATTTACCGTCATTTTCTCAGGACGAACCCCATGCAATAATAAGTTCATGCGCGTTAAATTATAAGTTGCTGTGTTTTTCTCCTGTCCATAATAGTGAAGGCTTTTTCTTCCTTCTTCATTTAAATGTTTTCCTACCGTTAATAACAAAGAACCCGAACCAACAGCAGGGTCATAGATGGACTCAACCGGCGTTGTCTTAGCAACAATTTGTGCCATTACTTCACTCACTTGGCGAGGGGTATAGAATTCACCAGCTTTTTTACCTGACTCCATCGCAAATTGACCAATTAAATATTCATATGCATCTCCAAGTACATCTCCTTTTTGAAGTGCAACCATATTTAAATCAGCAAATAATTCAATTAAGTGACGAATGTTTTTACTACGGGCATTTAAATTACTTCCTAGTGCAGAATCCGTTAAATCAATTGTTGAGCTTGAAAACAGGCCTTTGAAATCATCAATATCTCCAGTTGTTGCAACTGTTCTTTCAAAGCTTTGTAAACTCTCTGTTACCTTTTCGAGTTCAAATGTACCTTCACGAATATCCTTTAACCATGTTTGATATAAGTGTTGCGGCAGAACGTAATAGCCAAGCACATTTTGAATCATTTTTATTAAACTATCGCCATAACTTTCATAAGCTTCTTCATAGGCTTGGACAACCTCTGCTTCCGTTCCTTTCGCACCACTCGTATTTTCAAATGTCTCGAGTGTTTTATCGCTTAAGAATTTGTAGAACATTAATCCAAGCATATAGTCTTTGTATCGGCTTGCATCCATAGAACCTCTTAAATTATTTGCACCGTCCCATAAACGTCTTTTTATCTCTTCTGATGTAATCATCAAATTTCCTCCTTATGTATGTTTTCTTTTCGTTAAAATTTGTATTAATTTCATTTTAAACACTCTGTTAGCTTTATGCATTACTCCACTAGGGATTCATACCCTCTCTCATTCCTGAATGTTGTTTTACCAACTAATCTATTAGACTCATTTTCGGGATAAATGCTTCATCCCGACTGACTCCCCTTCCATAAACTCGAAGTTGGCAATTTTTCTTTTTCACTACACTTATATATGGATATTCGCCATTCCATCCATCCCCAATACATTTTAAAAATTCTTCTTCATTTAAAATAACTAGTTCTCCACCAATATTATTAGCATTTTTAGAAATTAAAGCAACATGTGACCTCTTGGAATCCTTCATATACCCCCTTATTTTATCAATCTCAGCATTTGTAAAAGTATAAGACCATGTAAATATTTTATTTTTTCTTTTTGATGATGGTCTTGATGAGTATTTTGAATATATGATAAATTCCTCGTTATTTTGTGATACTTTGTAACTTCTTCTAGTTTCGTGCGTTTCCCATAAGATTAAGTTATACCCGTTATTTACTAATACCGAAGTTAGCGCACCATGATGATAATCTGTTTCTTTAATTTGAGCCAATTCATACTCCCCCTTAATGAATTCCACCGTAAAAAAGTTTCAATTTCTGTTTAAGCACCTTCCTGAAATAAATTTTGTAAATAAAAGTTATTCTTCTCTAGTTCAATACCTTGAAGAAATTCATTTTCCGTAATCTCACAAACAGACTGAATACAGTTATTTTTCGTCCCTGGCATGGAGTAAATCACCTTGATTACTTCATAGATTTGTGTTCCTTTTGGAAATTCCAAATGTCTTGCAACACTTACTTCGTTTTTCTTACCTACATGCCCATATCGAATCACTGCCTTCCAATACATTCGTTCCACAATAAACTCCCCTTTCGTCTATTCGTTTTCTGTAGTGAACAATTCTTTAATCCCCATTTCTTTATAAGTTGTTAATTTTAATTTTTTTAATTCATTTTGCAGATGTTCTATTTCTTCTTCCATATTATTTTTAGTATGATTATATTGATCCATAATTTCCTTTTGTTTTTCTATCGATAATTTAGGAATACTTAATGTTTCAATATCCTTTCTGCTTAATGTTGGTATAGATGTTCCTGACATCCTGTTCATTAGCAGATATTTTCCTAATGGACTTTCTAAATAAGCTTTCAAATATTCTGGATGCAGTTGATCATTACAACGTATCCCAATAAAGTTTTGTGATAGTAATAAATCATCTATATTTTCGGATATAATTGCTGCTTTTAGCACCGTTCCACGAATTGATAAAATGACATCATTCTTTTTTAATTTGTACATATCAACACGTGCATTGTTATCAATGTCGTAATTTTTCACTTGATCCAATAACAATTTGCCATCTTGGACATCGGCTAATTGGATGATTTTATATTTTCCAGTTGTTGTTTCCTTGTTTTTCGTACCTACGTTATACCCTCTAAAGAAATGTGCAGCCTTCTCAAGTTGAAACATTTTAATATCTTGCATTTTATTTATATTGAATTCTACTGTCCCAAAGTGTTCAATTTCCATTTCTCTCGGTAAGATATATCTTTTAGTATTCAAATTGCTTTCGAATAAATCCTCTCTATTAACAAATGTACTAAAACCATCAACCTCTATACCCTCATTAATAGTAGACGATATTTTTTCGATTGCCTCACCAGAAATATATCGAGCAAATCTATTTTTTTCATTGTATAGTTTCTCAGCTTGTACAAATAAAATTTTATTCTTTCTTGATTCGGCTTTATTTTTATTAAATAATACTAAACAAACTGGTATAGCTGTATTTTGATAAAGATTTGCAGGTAAAGATACAACTGCTTCTATAACATCCGACAAAATCATGTTCTCCCTTATTTCCCCTTCTATACCACCTCTAAATAATGTGCCGTGTGTTGCGACGACAACTGCCTTAGCATTTTGATTCATAGACGCAAGGGCATGTGAAATGAATGCAAAATCTGCATTTGACTTTGCCGGAACTCCATAATAAAAGCGATTGTATGGATCGTTTGTTACGATATCATGGTTTTGTAATTTTAAAGAGAACGGAGCGTTCATATAAACATAATCAAACTTTTTAAGATTTGTATGATCTAAAAACGCTGGATTTTGTAAAACATCACCTTTTTTTAAATAACTTTTTTCAATACCTTCTACAAAAAACCTGATTTTAGTAATCGCCCACACATTTCCCTTGATTTCTTGACCATAAAAGTCTAATTTACTTTTAGTTGCTTGGCGAGCAGCTTCAAGCAAGCCACTGCCCATCCCCATCGTTCCATCATAAATGGTTCCTTCATTAGGTTTTAAAATAGAAATGGCTAGTTGATTAATAGATCTCGGAGTATAATGTTCTGCACCTTTTCTTCCTTCAATTATGATCATTCTTTTTATCATTTCATCTAATTCCTCATTTAAATTATCTATAGAATTCATTGAGCTCAAAGTATAAAACAATCTTGTTATTTGTGTTGATTCTACCTTCTCAAGATATGTTAATTCTTTAAAAACACCTTCAAAGTAAGGAATTCCTTCTTCAATCTTATTCAAGGTCTCATTAAATTTTTTCTTAGCATTTTCTTCTGCCCTTAAAACCTCCTGAATATCTACTAATTTTTCATATCGTGGATCATTGCTGAGATGTAAAAAGAGTCCCCCTACTAAAATTAACTCCATATATTCGGAGTAATCTGCTTCTCCTCTCATTACATCAGCTATTTCCCATAAACTTTCTTTTTGTTTCATTGCATACACACCTCTTTTTTAGTTAGTTTTTAATTACTAAGTTATTGATTTAAATTCATCATACTCATTTTATATTTAATTGTCAATAGATATCCTAATATTTTTAAGTTAGTTTTTAATTACTAAGTTTTGTTCTAGGTATGATACATGCAAACGGAATTAAAATATGTGAGGAGAAATTTTTGATTGAAGATCAATGTTTCTAGATAAAAAATGTTTTTGTTATAGAGGCTTTTTATGTATAACACTTGTTCAACCAATTTTTACGCCGCAAAACATCCATACTAACATAGAAAAGGGTCACCAATCTCTTCTTTTGTAAGTCGTTATGTTTATTTCTAACAGAAAATAAGGTATAGTATACATAGAAGCACATAAAATAATAAAAGACCGTCCATGCTCTAACATGAACGGTCTCGTGTGTAAAAGCCCTTCAAGGGGGCAGCTCACATATTTAGGTCAGAAAAGTAACCAACCAAAATGCGGCTAGGCATTCATCGGGTGGTTACTTTTTTTGTTCTGACAGTATAGCTACAACTAAGGTTGCGAACGTGATCATCAGGATCAATGCTTCGAATACTGTCATCGTATCACCCCCTTTCTCAAAAAAGGGGTGAGCTACCACCCATGAAAGCCCTATTACACTAATAGCAAGTATATCAAACTATGAAGATTATCACATCATATCCATATCTACTGTTTGTAGTTTTTTCTTCTCGTTTTTGCCTTTCAACCAATCATTAATATCAAGTCTTTCACTTTCAAGCAAATGACCATAAACAGCATCATCAAGCATCATTTGTTGTTCGTCAGTAAGATTTCCTTCCTTTCTAGCCTGATGATGAGGATTTAAAAATTCGCCATCACCAACATCTAGCCGCTCCATATTAATAACTTCCATCTTTGAATTCTTGCTCTTAGGAAAAACAATGCTATACCGTGTTTTATAGTATCTATTATCATCCTGATATCTTTCCTCCAGCTTCTCCATAAATGCATTACCTTTTGCAAAATCCATCATCGAATCAGAGTCTAATTCTGGTGCTTCTGACCATTCAATGAATATTTGTGGGAGCTCAACATCCAAATCATATCTCTTTAACCATGCCTTGCACTTTACGACATGATCAAATTCTTCCGTCCAAGCGTCATTTGTGGAATTATCCACTCCTACAACGACATCACCATCCACACAAAAATACAATCCTTTTGTGTACTCTTCTTCCTTATAATCAATTACATACTCCATTGCGGCTTGATTAATTTCTGTTAGAGCGTATAAGTCTTTCCTGTCTTTAACAGCTTGTAAGAACACATCTTTTCCATTTTCCATGCTTTTCTCCTGTTCTTTCATCAATTCAGGTTCCATGGTTTCCATAAACTCAACAGCTGCCCCCCTTACTTCTTCAAGTAATTGCGCTTTATCCTTTAATTCCTTTCCTTGTGTCCAGTTGGCAAGATAGCCTAAAGAATAATCACTTGTATCAATATCAAAGTACGAGGCTACTGCATGAGCTGTCATTTCTGCTTGGAATTCCTTTTCTTCTGAAGATAGTTTGAAATGCTTATCGGGTGTACCATGCAATTTAGCATGAGCTAATTCATGGATTAATGTTTTCACATTTTGCAATTCACCATTGCGAGGATTTAAACCAATATGATTCTTTCTACCATCTATTCCTTGATAAAATGCACCTTTAGCAGCACCTAGTTCCTCCAAGGGCTCGCCAATCGTCACACCTAGTTTATCTCCTACTTTTTGCAAAGCATCTAACATATCTTGATAATTTGCAACACTCCCCTCTAACCATCTATTCGGGAAAATATCCGGAAGATCACTAGCTTTTGCATTAGTTTGCGATACATCAAAAACGCTTCCTTTTCCAAAATACAACTCACTTGCCTTTTTCTCTAATTCCCCCTTGTTTAATAATTCCTTTTCCTGTTCAGTCGCCTTTTTTATGCTTTTCCATTTGCCGTTTTTATCCTTGAATTTCGGTTGTGTCTTATTTGGCACTAAAATTTGAATGGCCTTTTCCCCTTTTTGCACCTGGAAGCCTTTTTCTTGCCAAAACTTATAACTTCCTACTGCTTGCGCTCCCTTAAATTGACCCTGAATTAAGGCTGTATTTCGTAATGAATATTGATAAAACTGCATCATGAAAGCTAGGTGTTCAGCCATTTGTTCAGGTGTTTCAAAATAGCATTCAATGGAATGATCCATCGTTTCTGTTAATTGCTTCACTTCTTCCTGTTTTTGTTCGAATGTTTTTCTTTTCATGAAATATCATCCTCCCGAAAAATAAAAGGGACTCCCACCAGGAAGCCCCTTAGATATATCAGCTATTTATTTGCTCAGCCTATTAATGTTTCATTATGCAAAATAAAAAGACCGCTATATCAGCGATCAACATCATTTTTTACATACAGTTTTCACTAATCGGCTTCCTCTTAGTGGTATCTCAAGCTGGTTCACCCTCCAAGATGACTGCTTTCTCCTTTATATCCAATGGAATCAATGCTTCTTCATCTGCTTGATTTATCATTTCTATAGCATCCTTTGTGACTGCATCTACTTCAACTTCTATTTCTCCAGCATCAACAATGAAAACTACACTAGCTTCTTTAATTTCCTTTACATACCCTAAATCAACTATCTTATATGCCCCATTTACATACATATCCGTCACAATCATCCTTTCGGGAATTCAAATGTTATTTTTTGTTCGGTTTGGTCATAGCGTAAAGACGCATCAAACTTTTTTCCTTTTTTACTTGTAAATCCTTTAATTAAATTGGTTTTTTCGCCACCCAATAACTTTTTAATGTTTATCTGACTTATGGATTTGCCAAGGAATTTCTTTGGTAACGTAAATGTACACCCTTCACGATAACGACTGCATCCATAAAATTTTCCTTTATCTTGAATCTTTCCGTCTTCATGATTACAACGGGGACATTGGCCTATAAAAGATTTTTCATTCACCTGTTGCAAGAACTGTTCCATGCTTCCAATTTTCTTAGGTGCTTCTTGCATTAAAAACTCAATCATTTGTTTGATTTTATTGAGAAACACTTCTTGAGATCCTTCATTCTTTCCGATTTTCTTTAAATACGTTTCCCACTTGGCTGTCATTTCGGGACTAGCAAGTAACGTGCCTTCTACAGCCTGACAAAGTATTTTTCCTTTATCTAATACAGTTACCTGATTCTTTCTAATCTCAATATACAATTGGTGTTTTAAAGTTTCTATGATGCTTGCTCTTGTTGCTTCTGTTCCAATGCCTTCACTTTCTTTTAAAGTATGCTGCAATGCTTCATCGTCTATTTCTTTTCCAGCATGTTTCATCACATTAATAAGTTGCCCCTCTGTATAATACTTAGGTGGCTTTGTTTTTCCTTCGGCTATTTCCACATTTGCCTGGCAAGCTAGATCTTTTTCCATTGCTGGTAAGACCGTTTCCTTTTTCTTAGCTTGTTGTTGATTCTTAAATAATGATTTCCAGCCTAATTGTTTCTCAACCTTTCCGGTCGCTTCAAAGTTAATCCCCTTTACACCAATCTCTACCTTCGTTTCTTCATATTCATAATCCGGAGCAAACATAGCCAAGGTTGTTGCAATAACTTCTAGATAAATATTCTTTTCTTTTTCGTTTAAAGCACTAAAATTTGGCGTTTGTTTTGTTGGAACGAGGGCATAGTGTTCTTCAACCTTCGTATTATCTACATATCGCTTCTGGGCATCAGGATAAACAACTTCAACATCTACCCCTATACATTCTTGATAGTTCGATAAATTGTTTTTGATATAACCAAATTCGCTATCAGTTATAAAATGACTGTCCGTCCTGGGGTAAGATAGAACTTTCTTTTCGTATAGGCTTTGCGCAATCTTTAATACTTCGGACGGACTGTACTTCCATTGCTTGTTTGCCGTACTTTGCAAGGAAGATAAAGAATGTAGCTTTGGCGACTTTATTCTTTTCCGTTCTTTGTTCACTTCCTGAATAATACCGTCATTTAAATCGAGTAGAACGCCCTTTTCTTGCAATATATTTTGTGCTTCTTCTTTTGTTGCAAAGCGTTGTTTATGTTTCGCTTCAAACGAACCATTTGGCACTTGGACTTTCCCTTGAAGGGTAAAATAGTCTTGGGAAACAAAATCCTCAATTTCCTTTTGACGTTTGTATAATAAATAAAGGGTAGCTGTTTGTACCCTGCCAACGCTGAATACGCCTTTCATCCCTTGCTTTTGCAGGAGTAATGTATATAATCTGGAAGCATTCATTCCCACTAGCCAATCGCTATATTGCCTTGTTTGCGCTTCTTTATATAACGGAAGATAATTATTCCCGTTGTTTAAATGCCGGAATCCATTTTGTATCTCATCCACTTCTAAGGAGTTAATCCACAATCGTTTGGTTGGTTTATGTGATGCGCCAGCAAGTGATATGATACTTCTTGCAATGTTTTCTCCTTCACGATCACAGTCTGTAGCTACAATAATTTCTGTTGAATGATTTAAAAGTCTTTTCACTATATTGAATTGCTTTTTCTTATCTTTACTTACCTGAAAACGAAACTGCTCTGGAAACATGGGCAATTGATCTAATCTCCATATTTTCCATGTTTCGTTATATTGTTCAGGAGAGAGAAGTTCAACCAAATGCCCGTATCCCCAAGTGATATATGCTTTCTCCTTAAAAAAGCGACCATCATTTACCTCTATATAACCATCTTGTTTCTTTGTATGTTGAAGAGCATCTGCATACGCTTTTGCTTGACTCGGCTTTTCAGCTAAAATTAATGTATGTCCCATTAAAACGTTCTTCCCCTTTCTTTTGCTCACATTTCCATTTCAAATGCATGCTGTTTACCGCCTTTTGTCTTTGACTGCTTTTCAATGAGTTTTCTATAATCTTCATTGCTGCTAACATGTCCGGGAATATTTTTTGCAAAGGAATAGACATTCTTTTTTCCGACAATAAAATGATCCAATAACTGTACATCCAATTTTTCGGATATTTCTTTCAAACCTTTGGTCACATTTCTATCTTCAGCACTTGGTTCGAACTAATATCAATAGTAATGTGTAAAAAACATTATAAAAACAAACCTTTTACTTTAACTACATGGATTCAACGCATACTCATCAAATCGAAAATATAACGATGAAAAGAAAATTTATTCAAATTTTAAAGGGATAACAAATGTTATCCCTTTCCTCTTTAAACAAAATTGTTATTCTTTACTTTTCAATAACCTTAAACTGTTTAGTGTTACAAGTAATGTTGCTCCCATATCGGAAAATATCGCTATCCATAGCGTTAACCAACCAGGTATAACTAACAGCAATGCCACTAATTTAATTACCAATGAGAAGGTAATATTTTGTTTTATAATCGTCAAAGCCTTACGGCTTAAATTAATGGTATATGGTAATTGTCTTAAATCATCTGACATTAAAGCAATATCAGCTGTTTCTAGTGCTGTATCAGTTCCAACACCACCCATTGCCACACCAACAGTGGAAGCTGCAAGAGCAGGTGCATCATTCACGCCATCTCCAACCATTCCCACACTTTTATGCTTTCCACGAAGTTCTTTAATGAAATTCAATTTATCTTCTGGAAGCAAATCTGCTTTAATATCTGAAACACCGACTTGTTTTCCAATCTCTACTGCTGTCCTTTGGTTATCACCTGTCAGCATCACTGTTTCAATTCCAATGCTGTTCAATTTACTGATGACATCTTTTGATGTTTCTCTTATTTCATCTGCCACTGCAATAAGAGAAAGGATTTCTTGTTCCGTTCCTAACACCATGACTGTTTTTCCCTGCGTCTGCATTTCAATAATCTGTCGTTCTTGATTCCTTTCAATGCTTCCATGTACTTCTTCAAAAAGATTTGGACTACCTACATAATATAATTCATTATTTACTTTTGCTTTTACGCCTTTACCTGTAATAGATTGAAAATCTTCAACCAATACTCCATTAAAGTCCAAACTGTTTTCTTCTGCTTTTCTCATAATTGCTGAAGCAAGTGGATGCTGTGATCCCTTTTCAATAGCTGCTGTAATAGTCATTAATTCATTTTCATTTCCACTATACGTTATAATGTCCGTTACGGCTGGAACACCTTTTGTTAATGTTCCAGTTTTATCGAAAGCAATTGCTTTTAGAGCTCCTGCTTCTTCCAAGTGGATGCCACCTTTAATTAAAACACCATTTTTAGCTGCATTTCCTATTGCAGTAACTACAGCAACAGGTGTTGAAACAACTAGAGCACAAGGACAACCAACTACTAACACAGCCAAGCCTTGATAGACCCACATGCTCCAATCAGCTCCAAATAGTAAAGGGGGAACAACAGCGATTAAAAGAGCCAAGACGACAATAGCTGGTGTATAGTACTGTGCAAATCTATCGACAAACGCTTGAGAAGGTGCTCGTTCTGCTTGGGCTTCTTCTACCAAATGAATGATTTTTGATATCGTGGTATCTTCTACCTTTTTTGTTACTTTTACTTCTAGTAATCCTTCCTCATTCAATGTTCCTGCAAAGACTTCATCACCAACAGTTTTGGTTACTGGAACACTTTCTCCTGTAATGGCGGCCTGATTTAATGTCGATATACCCTGAATAACTGTTCCGTCCATCGCTAACTTTTGGCCAGGTTTTACGATCATAATATCGCCCACTAGAATATCTTCAACGTGTACTTGCATTTCTTTATTTTCACGACGAATTAGTGCTTCTTTTGGAGCGATATCCATTAACGATTCAATGGATTGCCTAGCCTTGTCTACTGAATAGCGCTCTAACGCTTCGCTTATAGCGAACAGGATAACAACCATTGCCCCTTCTCCCCATTGACCAATCACCGCGGCTCCTAGAATGGCAATAGTCATTAGCGTATTCATATCGAACTTAAATCTGCTTAAATTTTTAAATCCTTTAATAAATAATGAATATCCACCAATTAAGATGGCTGCTGCAAAACCAATCGTTGGAAGAATATGACCTTCCCCATATTGCTCGCCCAACAACCAACTCATAACAAGCAATATAGCTGAGATATAAACTTTAATATTTGCTTTCTGTTTCCAAAACGATTCACGTTCTATTTTTTGTTCTTTTTCATCTCGAATCTTTAAATTTTCAAAAGCACCTGCTTTTTCTAATTCCTCAATCGTTGTACTTCCGTGAACATAGATTTTAGATGCCCCAAAGTTTACTTTAGCATCTTCAACTCCTTGTAATTTTTTTACGTTATTTTCAAAGATATTTGCACAGCTTGTACAGGTAAATCCCTGAACTCGATAAGCTTTCATTTCTTGTTCCGATAATTTTGCTTGTTGATCAGACATTTACTTTTCCTTCTTTCTCATGTTTTAATGCATTAACAAATAACTGTTCAACATGGTCATCATCCAGCGAATAAAACGCTAATCTTCCTTCTTTTCTAAACTTAACAACTCCTTGCGTATGAAGCGTGCGTAAGTGGTGGGAAGCATTTGCGACCGTGACATCAATAATATTTGCTATATCACAAACACATAACTCTTCACCTTTTAACAAGGCAAAGGTAATTTTCGCCCTATTTTCTTCCGCAATAGCTTTAAATAATTGGGCAACACTAGAAATATCTTCTTTCTCTAATTCTCTTTGTATTCGATTAACTTTTTCTTCGTCATAACAATAAATTTCACAAGCATCTTTATTATTCATTTTCTCACTCCATTTCCATTCAAGTCCCCACTTGATTATATTGTACCCTTTCTACAAATCATATTCAAGTGAACACTTGAATGAAAGAGAGTTAGATTTCCAATTACGGACAAATAAGAAGTATAATCTAGCTTAAAACAACTTCCCATATAATTTTTGAACTTGATCTTTTAATTGTTTATTTTCGTCCTCTAATGCCTTTATACGACTTTTTAGTGTCCTTATTAACACTTCCTCTGAACGAGGGCTTTTGCTTTGTTTACGGGGAATTAATTCTCTTATTTGCATCCCTCTTAAAGTCTCAATTCTATTTCTAATGTCTTTCTTTTTGTAAAGCCACGACTTTGAAACATTTGCTTTTTCAGAAACAGAATTAAAGTTAATTTTCTCTTTTTTAATTACCATCTCTGATATGGTCTTTTCAACTCTAATTCTTGTTTTCTCTGACTTCTCTTTTGAAAGTTGAATTATAGCAGTTGTATTACTCTTTTTTGTCATCTAATTCGTCTCCTTTAAGGAATGAATAATCTGCTCTAACCTATTTTTAACACGTTCGTTAGTTTCAATCTGACGCTGCCATTGATTCTGTTTAGCCCTATTTAGTATTTCCTTAGTTCGGTCTAAGTGCTCCTCATGTTCATTTAAAAAACTTTTACTTGTACAGAAATTCGTACAAGTTAAACAAGCGTTAGCATGAGGACAAGGTCCTGCAATTACTGGTAAGCGACAGTAACCGTTAGGAAGAGCTTGTGCATTGATATTCTTTTTAAACCATTGAAGATCTGTATTGTCAGCTTCACTATTATCTTCGCTTAACTCCAGAATGCTGCCGTTATTCGTCACCAAAGTCTCCTTGAATTTTGTGAACTCTTTTTTTAGAGTTTCATCAAATATATGAGCATACCTTGCGGTCATTTCTGGTGATTCGTGACCTAAAAACTTTTGAACAATATGCTGTGGCACTCCGTTGTTTATCATTCTAGTACCAACAGTATGCCGAAAGGCATGAGCATGAAATCGAAAAATTTCTCCCTTATTATCCGTTATCTTTTCTTCATAAGCTAATTCATTTAATTTCACTCTAAAGGTATCCTGCTTTAATGGAGAGCCGTCTTTTCTTGGAAATAAATACTCACAGCCATTATCAAAGTCATCAGCTACCCTTTGTTCCTGAACGAGTATCAATGCAGCAATTTCTTTAGATATAGGAATGATATGTTCTTTTTTCATTTTCCACTGATAATACTTCAAGAAGCAATCCCCTTCTTTATCCGTAATAACACTACCTTTTTTCAACGTACAAAGTTCACTGATACGCATTCCGCATTCTTGAAGTACCATAACCATAGTAGCTATATAAGGTTCTAATTTATCTAATTTCCCGTTTAATTGTTCAAGTACATGTTCATCAATATAACGTGGTTGTGCCTTCGGCACTTTAGGATAATCTTCTTGAAAGATAAGGATCTTAGAAGGAGAATCATTCCATTCAAACCTTTGAATAGTAGAGAAAAAAACATCTAAAGTAGATATTCGTCCAGTTACCGTACTTGGTTTTAAACCTTTTAAATTAATTTCATTTAAATATTGCTCAACTTCTTTTCTAGTTAATTGATGAATCCTTCGTATGCCTTTACAATTTTTGTTTATAAAATTAAAAAACTCTTTTAATCTTGATGCTGTATCAACAACATGAGAAAAGCTACGTGTATTTAACATTAATTTACAATACCGCTTAACTAATTCTTTAAAATAATCATTTTCAAACCCCTTGAAATTGATTGTGTATTCATAGGATGTTGGATTTACCTTATCTTCCGATAATGAAAGTTTTCTTCGATTCCAAACATCTTTCTCCCATTCATCGCCGTCAAAATAGAAATCCTCATAGAACTCCATAAACTGTTTAAGATTAGTAACGTAGTAGGAGTTCGCATATACAGGAATTTTTTTTTGATTTATATCAAGCTTGTAATTTGTAGTCGTAGTTTTTACTCCTTGTTCTGCTAAGTAAGTACGGTATTCTGTCAAAGCTTTTTTTATAGGTACGTCAGTTATAGATCTAATGTCAGGATATTTTAAATTTAAAAATCCCAACATTCGGCTTATCACTGTTCCTTTTCTAATCCAAACAGATTTTGCATTCCAAGTTCCATTATTTAAGTGAACATAATAAAAATATTTTAATTCTGTTTTTAACCAGATGTTTTCTACTTTATCAAAGTTTACCCAACGATTTTTTAACGAAGGATTCTTACTTAACTCTATCGCACTAGGATGTGGGCAAATTCTTATATCCCATCTATCTGCTGCCCAAAACCCTTGTAAGACACTAGTCATATCCGCTATTTTTTTATTAATCTCTGTGCTAGTGACAAGCTTTCGATTTGTTGCAACGCTTGGAAATTTCATTTCTATTTTTCTCTCCCTTGTAGATACGTTTTATATTCATCTTTCATATCTTGATCTGAAAGATGAACGTACGTATCAAGTGTTGTTTGTACATGTGCATGACCTAACCTTTTTTGTACGTAAGCAGCATCCCATCCACTTCTAATGAGTTCAGTGGCATGCGTATGACGTAACATATGGGCAGTGAAGGTAATCCCTGTCCGTTTTACCAATCGCCTAATAAGGTCTAATACACTTTGATATTTTAAAGGTTTCCCAAAATAAGATTCTTTGAGATTTATAAATATATAATCATGCTCTAAATCTTCTCCATATTCATGAACTAAATAATCGGTATATAAAGCCATTAATTCCTTGCTAACATCGATTGTTCGTTCTTTTCTAAGCTTAATATAAGCCCCGTTTCCATTATGATCTCTTGGTGTGATATTAATCAGATTATCCCAAGGAGAAATATCTTCGATACGAAGAGATAATACCTCCCCAACCCGAAGTCCTCCTTCATACATAAGCATAATAAGTAACTTATCTCTTTTGGTATGACATGCATCAATTATTGCTTTAACTTGTTTGTGTTCTAATACTTGTACAAGTTTCTTTTTGATCCTAAGCTTTAAAATATTTTTTTGATAAGATTTTCCTTTAGAAATATGGTGAAGAAATCCCTTAAAATTTCTTCCCCTTGCTTCTTTAGTCATATCTATAGCTTTAAAATCTCCTGTACGATTTAAATACTCTAAGAAACTAGTTACAGCATTAAGTATCGCATTAACAGATGTTTCTTCTCTTTTAGCCTTCTTTGGTTTTAAATCTATTACCTTTACATCCCCCGTCGGATTTCTTAACCATCCCACAAAGTTTGACATTTCCTCAAATTTTAAGTCTTCTAATTCAATTCCTCTCTGGCTCATAAATTCATAGAATAGCTTAAGATGGTAACAATATGTTTTAATCGTATTCGGCGCTTTTCCCGTATTATCCAAGTATTTTATGTATCTCTTAACCAGTTCTACCACTTCAAACTTTTTGTCTAGTAGTATGTATAATGGATATGGTTTTTCCTCCACAACTACTTTTTGAACTTTCATTTCTCATCCTCCCTTAAATACTTTAACTTCTATAAATAATACCTATATATATTCATTAGTTAAAGCATTAAAATTAAAAAATCCTTGGATCTACGTCAATCTTTTGGACACGAATAAGTTAAGTTTTTAATTGTTCTTTGAACATGATTTATATTAAACTGTCAGGGCTTGACACGGAGCCTCTGCGGGCACGATTTCTAAGCCATGGAGCCAGCTCGTTTAAAACATTCCTGGCTTGCCACGAAAGGCTATCATGCCCGCCTCTCCACGTAAAGCCGGTACAGTGAATTTAGTTAGCGTTAGTTATCCAGCACAAGTATATAAATCTTCCATCTCTTGTGGTGTTTTATAATCAATACTACCGTGAATTCTTTTGCGGTTGTACCAACCTTCAATGTATTGGAATAAAGCTAATTCGGCAGATTTATGATCAAAGTATTGAACATGATTTACTTCTTCTTTTTTTAAAATAGCGTGAAAAGACTCAATACAAGCATTATCATGAGGACTTCCCTTATAGCTAAAAGAATGTGTCATTTTGAAATTTTTTATCACTTTAGCGAATTCATCGCTTGTATATTGTGTACCTAAATCTGAATGGAATATGAGTCCTTCATCAGGTTTTTGTGCGTGATAAGCATTTTCTAGTGCTTTTATAATTAAATCAGTCGTCATCGTACGAGAAAAGGAATAACCTACAATCTTTTTAGTGTGAAGATCCATAACTGATGCAAGGTAACACCAACCATCACGAAGTGTATGGATATAAGTGATATCACCAACCCATTTTTCATTAATCGTTTCTGCCCTGAAGTCTCTTTCAAGAATGTTTTCTCGCTCAACAATAGTTTCCTTACTTGGAGTAGGACGAAACTTTTTAACAACGATTGACCTAATATCAGCTTTTTTCATCAAACGTTGAACTCGCTTTAGGCTGGCTTTGTAACCTACCTTTATTAATTGTTGATGGATTTTAGGTGCACCATAACGGTGTTTGCTCTCTTTATGGATTTCAATAATCTTTTTAGTTAATTCTTTATTTTCTCTATCACGATTAGAAATCGTTTTATCTAATGACTGATAGTACGTACTCCTTGGAATTTCAAGTACTTCACACATTGTTTGCACAGGATAGTTTTCTTTTTGGTCATGAATAAAATCAGTTATTTCAGCATCATTTACTTTTTTGCGAATATGGCCATAGCCTTTTTTAAGATATCATTTTCTTGTTGTAATTTAAGTATTTGTTTCTGTAATTTTGCATAATCATCTGGCGTTACAGAGGTTCCATCTTCTAACTCAATTGGATTGAACTTTTTAATCCATGCATAAATAGTTACTTCAGAAACGCCATATTCGCTGCTTAAACTTTTAACTGATTGACCCGAATTATATAACTCAACAACCATTTTACGAAAGTCGTCACTGTATCGTTTTCCGTTATTTTTATGTTTCATTGGACACATCCTCCTAAAATTAATTGTAATAACTTAACTAAGATGTGTCCATGAAACTATACTAGCATCACCTAAACTTTGAGTACTTAGAGTACTCTAGTTTAGGATACTATGTTTATCGGTATGCCTGAAGGATGGTTATGAAAAACGGCAAACTTTGATACATCTTCTCTCGACAATAATTCCTTTGTAAATACCTTCTTATCCACTATACTTGCATTGGGTGACCCTTTGAAAAGTTCTTTAACAGCTAGAACTTTCCCATCAGCATCACAAGCAATTACTCCAAACGATTCTTGCCAATTATACTGATAACCAACTTTCAAGCTTTTCTTCACCTTTGCATTATCTTTCAACATATGAGATCCAACAATCTCTTGATTAGCGAAAAAAGAAGTAAATTCGTCAAATCCTTGGTATGTGTTTATGCCATTTTGCAGATTATAAGCTGTCATGGTATGACCTTCACTTTCGGCAACACTATCTACAGATGGTGCATATTTATCGCGACTATACGGAATCATTTCCTGATTGGATGTGATTGTGTCGCTGAATTCGTTATAGCTAAATCCATCAATCACATCTATCCCAAATGTTTTATAGTATTTGGTCATTTCTGCTTCCTTACCAGTAGACGTAGAACTGTTTGATAAATTAAACATGGATACACCGCCTGCATGTAAACCTTCTCTCAACACCCTTTTCAAATCATCTTGATCATGAAATTTATATCGGCTTAAATGTAGTGGTTCATTTTTAGTAGAACAAAACACAGATACCATTTCATCTTTGGCAGGCATTTTATTCCTCGTAACAAATTCTATAAAATCTTGTGGAGAAGAGATTCCTGCTTCTTTGCTGTTCATTCGTCCTTTTGAAAAATCGATAAAGTCTACTAAACTTCTTACAGAATCATCATCTTTGGTTACCTTCTGATAAAGTTCCTCTTTGGATGAGCAACCAAAATGTTCATACAAATTATTCATCCGAATCACCGCCGTTCTCCGCACGAATGAGCAATTCCTTCAGTAAAAGAACATCCTTATCTTCCGGATTCTCCTGCATGAACTCCAGTAATTCCTTTTGACTGTTAACACCAAAGTAATCTAATATACTCTTTTGGTTATTCTTCACTTAAATCATTCCTTTCTGTTTTTTGTAAAACCAACCGATAAGTCACATAAAAAATTGCATATAAAAAGCACAGAATTAATTACTGTGCTATTAAAACTGCTATTTACTTCTATAATCATGTGACATAGATGGATATATTCTTAAACAATCGCGCTCGATTGGTGAACAACCACATTACGAATTTTCTTCTCTAATGGATTGTAACGCATGTCATCGATGTAGGTTACTGAACACAGAAGCAAGTCATAACGATCCACTTCTTTGCGTTTATTCTTGTTTCAATAGTGCATCTGATTCTTTTAATTCCATTTCAGGAAGTAATGACAATTGTTGTTCTTTCTTGAATTCATTTTTTCTTTCTTGTAATCGTTCAATAAGTTTTTTTTCCACATCATTAAAGAAAATATCCTTTTCGGATAAATTCCATTTTTCTTCGTCTTTTTCCTCAAAATAAATTTGAAATAACTTAGGGATAATTTCATGATAAACAAGTAATAATACTTGGGCTTTCATTTTCTTGTCTTCTAAATCTTCATAATTTCCGGAATACGAATCAGTTTCGACTGCAACAACGCCTTTGTCGTTTAGTCTCATTTCAATGTTTTCGTGTCCCGTATATTCTGTACGTAAAACAATTTGTTTAAGTAAATTACTTTCAAGAATAAACGAAAGTGTACTGATTAAGTTTAAAACTGTATCTCCTTGAGCAGACAATCTGTTTTCATCTCTAGTTTCACCACGAACACCAATGATACTATTTATGATAAGTGCTAATTCGTTTTGGCTTGAATCCGTAAATGAGAATTCATTTTCTTTATTTGATACGATTTTTACAAACCACATAAAAATATCGTTAAAAAATGAAAATTTATTTTCAATTATTTCATTTCTACCTCTGTATCCCAATAGTTTACGGAGCAACTTAAGAGCATCGTAATTTCTATTAATAATATAGTGAACCCGATTGCCATCACTATACAATATAATCAACCCCCTAATGAGTTGAGTACGTGCTTCAATTGGTGTAGAACCAGGGGTAATAGAGTTCATTGAAAATTCAATTACATTATAGGAATATACATGAGTATCTATTGTTACAGTTTGATTTTGTTCAAACGCCTTTTCCTTCTCTAGGTTTGAATAGCTAACCCCTCCATCGTTTGTTAGGTTCTCATTCTCTGACATAATTAATTCTGTCGCTTCATCTAATGAAGCTATATCCCTATCGGTCCAACGCGTAGTAGAAAACCATGCCATCCAATACCCCTCATTTCGTAAATAATAAATCATTTTTTTCTAATA
Source organism: Amphibacillus sp. Q70 (assembly GCF_052055485.1). Lineage (GTDB taxonomy): Bacteria > Bacillota > Bacilli > Bacillales > Amphibacillaceae > Amphibacillus. Next base: position 856,385 of record NZ_CP197171.1, read on the forward strand.
TTATTTTTCTTTTTGGCCCTATTATAACTGTTTCAATATAACTTTGAACTTCATCATCGCTTTTAATAACTTTAAATCCAATATTAATTGAATCCTCAATTCTTTCAGTCTTTTCAGTGTTAAATAACTTCTCTAAATCAATTATTACACTTCTTTTATCCGCGCTAATTTTATAGTATTTAGAATACTTTTCAATCTTTTGTGCTGTAACTTGAACGGGAAGCGTTAGTTTCATTTCTTTCTGAAGAAACTTCTTAGGATTGCCTGCCAATTTCACTTCCATATAAATTGTCGCAGTATCTTGATTAAAATCACAGTGAACCAAATACATTTTATTAAAATCTGGTCGGTTCGCTGCAAACTTGACCTTTATAATTGTTTTCTGTTTTATAATGTAATTAAGTAGGTAGTCTAATCCGGTGAATAATGCTACGAAGACTCCAGAATACAAGGTCAGACTTATTCCATAAACTTGATCTTCGGGAATAAAAGATGCGCTTACTGGAAAAACACCCGTTAGATAGGCAGATAACAATGTCGCAATCATTGGCGCAACAATCATTATTAGCTTCCTTATTTTTTTCAAATCCAATCCTTGACGTTCTCCCATATTGAATCAACCATAAATGAAATTTCCCCACCGATATTTTCATTCTCACCTGCTTTAATCAATCCATTAACAGACAAAGATAAATCTATTGGCTTTTCATTTTTTCGATACTTGATTCGAATGTTTTTGATTTCAACTGATTCTTGTTCAGCCAAAAATGATAGTTCTTCCATTAAATCATAAAAATAATCTCTGTCTTTATTGACGGAGGCAATTAAATTATTCATTTGATTTAGATAATCAGTATCATCTTCAATGAAATCAATACTAACAATCTTTGCTTTTTTTTCAACAAACATTTTTCGTAAAACGTGTAACATGATACTTGATGAAATTATTATTTGGCTATGTCCTTCATCAATCTTAGCTCGAACAAACGAATAATAATCCGTTCTGTCAATTTTCATTGCTTCTATACCAGTGTTTCCACTGGTCATTAGTAATTTGTATTGACTAAAATTCATAGTCCTCCCCCCAAACTAACTAATCATATAATATAGTACCTTCATTTATTAAGCAAAGTTCCGTATCCATCAAGATGTTGTTATTATTCTAGGTCTATTCAAACACGACTGAAAGACCTCTTTTGAATAGGTAAGGACTTGAACTATATCCTGCTCGTTCTAGACTTTGTTTAAGGTCATTACGGTTACCCCATAGGCAATTAATAAATTCACGTGCTACAGCAGTAGAGTAAACCGGCCTAAGTTTTTGTTTTGCTTGTTCCTGGTAACCCGATTATCGATTATGCTTTCCGGAGCTTGCAGTGCAGACGTAGACTTCACCGGGTACAGCGCGGGCTAAAAGCCCCACAGGTAGCGCCAAAATGAAAAGTACATAATCTAACAAAAGTATATCAAAACGAAAGGGAAATTGTTAGCCTTCACTTGATTTCAAATTAATTCTTCTCCATCATCCGATCAAATTCATCCATATCTCTTTCTCGCTTGTAATCATGAAATGTTTTTCGCATTGCTTGCTTCAAACGAATAACAGAAACATGTAAATCACGGTTTCCTTTTCCATTGTACCGCTGAAAAAATGATTGCTGATTTTCTTTTTCTAATGCATGAAACTGTCCTATAACTATTTTTTGCTTGAAGACCGACATCTTTTTTTCTTTATCAACTGCTCGCATTTCGGTCAGAATGGCGCTTCCCATACGCTTTTTAAGATCACCTAATTTTGTATCTTTATATTGTTGATAATCACTTTCTTCACCGTACATTTCTTTCATCACATCTACTTCTTCATCCAATTTGGTTTTTAATGCTTGAATCTCTTCTGGATGAAACTGTTCTAAATAAACTTTGGTTATTTCATCTATATATGGCCTGGCCTCATTGATAGATTGATAACCATAACGCCATTGTTTTCGATCATCCGGCAAATGATTCATCGCTTCTTTAAATAATGTTTCTGTTTTCTGGAAAGATGATAACGAAATATTATTTTCCTTTTTGTAGCGTATGGTTCCACGCAACAATTCATCTACCTTATTTCGTTCATGAGTTCGATCTAAAATAACATTGGCTACTTTAGATTTCATCTTGTCCAGCGTTTTTGGTTTTCGCTTGGCTCGATATTCCTCTTGCCATGTATTCGATTCTTTATCAAATACATTCATTCGTTCTCTTGTTGGATGAGGTTCTACGGTTGCAACATGTACATGAATGTTATCTGTATTGTAATGTAGGGATGCCGTCCAAATTGCCGATTGCTGCATCCCTTCTGCTTGTAACATAGCTTGCATCGTTTCGCGTACAACACTCCTCATTTTTGTTTCATCGACTGTATGAGTTGTTGAGTTATATAATCCTTGCTTGGCCAACCATTCATTATCAAAAGAGATGACATCTTGCCACATTGGTGATTCATTTTGTTGTGCTAGTTGAAATTGTTCTTTGACTTTTTGCTTTTCTTTGTCATTCAATCTGTCTTTACTGGAGGTAAATAACTCACCTTGTTTTTCGTCATCATCCATATAATCCATGAAGTGATAGAACACATCAAAATCATTTTCTTTATCAGATGAGGTATCCATTTTCACATGTTGTTTCGCATCCTCACGATCCATATAATTAATGTAATCATTAAACGTACTCGACCTAGGTGTAACAAATTTACTTCGCAATACAACTGCTGGACTCATGATCTATTCCTGACTTTCCGGTTGTGCTTGTTGCTTTAATCCCTTTTGTCGTTCATGATCTAATTTCTTTTTCCTCTGTTTATGAATCCGTTTTTGAACTAATTCTTCTGCTTGTTCCATTCCTTTTGTTTTATATTCTTCCGTTGTAATTAAATTTTTGAATTTATTCACCAGGTAGTAATGGTTCATGAACTCCAGAATGATTTTCGTGTCACGATCAATAACATTACTTGCTACTTGAATGCGATTCATTTTCTCTTTTACGAAACCTAATTTTTCATCCAGTAAGTCAGAAATCGTTTGTTTGAATAGAACATATTCTTCTTCTCTATTTTCAAAATAAGCATCCACCATTAAGGCAATGGCATTCGCTTGAGATGTATGATTTTCATTCGCTGCCACTTTAATTTTTTCTTTCGTTTCAGTGCTTAACAAAAAATAGGAACCCTGTTTTTTCTCTTCTGTCATGCTCATTTTAATTCTCCTCCTTGTCGCCCATTGCAAAAGTTTTATCTAAAATGTGATCGGCTTCTTCAGGATTTAATCCAAGTGCATCACATAAAATCAAATACAGATGGAGCGTTCGTTTTTCTATATGATTTAATCGTTTGAACGTCATTTCCAATCCGTCAGCAACTCGACTGACGGTCACATCTAATTCTTTTTCTGCTAACTTAATCCCATCAAATTTCACTGTATCCTCTACCATTCGTTTCAGTAATACATTCCTTGATACCTTTTGTTTTTTAGCTTCCTCATCTAACACCTTTACTGCTCGAACATCCACATCCCGAATCTTAATTTCCATTGAAATTCGCTCCTTCCGCACATCATATAGAAAATAGGAAAATCCCCGTTCACAAGAACAGGGATTGTTGAACAGGATAAGGGGAAAGTGTACCCACATAGCGTGGGTGACTAGGCAGCGCCTAGTTTTCCAGTAAGCCCATTTTTCCAGTCAAATATATACCTTTCATATAGGTGTTTCTTGCTGAATATATAGGTTTTATATAGACCTTTTAATGTTTATTTCCCCTCTTTTTCTGAAGGCTTATCTTTGTTTTTCTTCTTTTGCTGTTGCCTTTTCTGCTCCTTTTTAGATTCATCCTTTTTATTTTTGTCCTGCTTTTTCGCATCCTGCTTTTGGTGTTTTTCATGTTTCTTTTTCGCTTCTTGCTGCTGTTTCTGCTCTTCCGACTCTTGATTTTCTTCTACTAATTGACGTTCAGGATGAAGCAATGTATCGAGTTTTTCTTCCCGATTATCGTACTTTTCCTTGAGCTCTTTTACCTTTGATTTGTATGCTTCAATTTCTTCTTTTGCACTGGAAATGGCATTATCTTTATGTTCTATTTCCTTCTCTGTTTCAGTTTGTTCTTCCTTCGTTTCAAATTCCATTTCACTTTTTAATGATGTTTTCTCCTTTGTTAAAGTAGTAATTAATCCCTGTTGGAAAGGAATATTTTCATCTATAATTGTAGATATTTCTTGTTTGATTCGTTCCATGTCTGTGACGATTGCTTCTTTTTGATATGCCTTATCCGATTTTGCAACAAGGTTCTTATTTACTTCAATCTCACGATAATCCCCCACAATAATCACATCTTTCGGCTTCGGCAAATCGGACTTTTTAATTTTATCTGTCTCCGTTGTAGCAACATCACTATCATTTTCCAGTTGTCGTTTATACTCTTGTTTCAGTATTTTGTCATCCCGGTGTTCTGTCACAAACAAACCGATAACACGGTATTCAGTTGGAACATGTTCAATGTGAATGACCATCACATTGTCGGATTCATACACTTTTTTTGCTGGGTAGGTTTCTTTTGATTCCTTTCCCTTTGCTTCAAACGTAAATGTCGGTTCCGCTGCATCGGTACCCGTATGAACCGTTTCAATCGTTACCTCCATGAGTTGATTCTTCGGATTATACTCCCAACTCCTTAAAACTAATGTTGTTTGATTTAAGCCATTGACGGATTTATTATATGGCGTTTGTGCGATGGCACTATCATCATACATCCATGATTTAGACGTTAAAAAAACACCAAGCAAAACGCATAGTGTAACGATAATGCCAATATAGACTTTATTTTCCCTTCCACGATTGAATTTACTTTTCACGCGACTAAATCCTCCTTCCCTTATCATTTTTCGCCTGTTAAAAATGATTTGACGTGTGGCATAGGGTCAACCTTCTCCCCCTCCATTAAAATCTCAAAATGAAGATGAGGCGCAGTTGATGCCCCGGTTGAACCAACATGACCAATCACATCACCTGCCTTCACTTCACTTCCGACAGGTATTCCTTTCTTGCCCATATGAGCATAACGGGTTTTAATTCCGTTACCATGATCAACTTCTATATACCAGCCATAACCTTTTCCCATATTTTCTAAAGTGGAGTCAAATGTTGTGCCGTTCGATTCACTTATGGTCACTTTCCCATCTGCAAAAGATACAATCGGTGTATTCCTTATCCCAGCACTTGCAATGTCTATCCCAGCATGAAATGTGGTGCAATTTCCACATCCCGACCGATAACCAAAGCCGGAAGTAATGGTTTTGGTATATGGTGAAACCCAAGATTTACCACCGATTAATTCCATATCAACATGATCTTCTGCTTCACAATTCATGGTTAATCCACCCATGTTTGCAGTTAACTTTTTCATCGTTGGTATCCAATGTTTGTTTAAATTGTTTGGATCATTTTCTGCGCCAATCGGAGCATACACTTCCCCCAGTTGTTCAATTGTTACTAATCCATCTACAATAATACGATTATATAAAGTATCTGCCATGGCTTCTAAACCATCTTTTAATGTTGGAAAACGTTGTAGTGCTTGCCAATCTGTTGCAGGATCCATTAAGCCTCCAGGATTATTTTTATCAACTACCCCACTGGAAGTTCCGTAACCTGTTTCATGTAAAGCGATAGCACCAAAAAGAATTGGATCAATTCCCTTTTCTTCAGATAGTTCGATAATATCATTACCATATCCTTTGAAAACGCCTGAGCGATCTTCATGCTTAAAGTAACTATCCCATTCTTTTTGATTCATATCACCTGTTGGCGAACAAATATAACCACCTCCACCATCATCATCTTGATCATTATGTTGATGATCAACACTACCACTTAATGCACCAATAACCGCCATCAATAATGTACAAAGAACAAGAAAGATTAGGACAGGAATAATGTTCGCAATTAAAAAGCTACCCGTTCCTACGAGTAGCTTCTTCCTTATCATATGTTTTGCAAATTGTTTTAAATGCTTCACTACTTCTCCTTCCCCTCTCCTTCCATGTTTTGATTATTCGGTGTCACCATGTTACTGACAATCCACTTATCACCTTCCTTTTGTAACGTAATATAGTATAACTGCATTGGTTTAGATGTTGATTTTTCTTTCACGGTGACATGCCATGTCGCATATGCGCCATACATTATTTCTCCATCTTTCAAAGGTTGAGAAGCAAATAGATCAATCGCATCCAACTCTCTTTTTGCTTTTTCATCTTTAAAGTTGGTCATTTCCTTTTGCACATTTTCAAGATAATTTGCTGTAACTGCACCCTCCCACTTGTCCCAATCCGTTACTTGCAATAAATAAAGAGCAAGCACCTTTTCTGTCTGCTCTTTCGCCTGTTCCACTTCTTGTTCACTATATTGGATGATATATTTTTGTTCTAAATCGGTCTCTTCCTGATTACTTTCTGTTTGTTCACTTTGCTTATTTTCATCTGCTGCGTCCGGTTTCTTGGATTCTCCTTCATCTTTCAATACAGCATTTATTTTTTCCTCATCCAGATTAATCGGCTCTTGCATGTTTTCTTGTTGGCTGGACGTTTCAAACATTTCTTCTGGATCTTGTTCCTTTGGATCATCGGTGGTCCATTTCCATATACAAACAATCACAATTAAACCGGTCACGACTAATAGAAAGATAAACTTATAAAACATCCGTTTTTCGTGATTATCTTCTCGCATCGTTTACAACCCACCAGTGAATAGCTTTAATTCTTCTTCACTTGCCTCAATGGATAACATGATGTTTCCGACACCTGAAATACTTAATAAACAATCTCCCTGCTGAAGTTGAGGGACGTGTTCCAATTCGCTTTCCGTTAGTTGCCCTTCAAAAATTGTTCGTAAAGAATCCAATGTGTTTGAGTCCTGCTGCATCACAAACTTATATTGAGTCAGTTCAAATAACGTACGTATTTTTGTGACAGTTGCCGTGTCTTTATTATCTGGAACAAAGTCTCTAATGGATTGACTTGCTAAAATCATCCCACCAAAATATTTACGGGCTTCTCTTGCAAAATCTGTTAAAAAAGAGACAGCTAACATATTTTCGGCATTCACCAAACGATGTGCTTCGTCAATCATAATTAAAAATCGGACGGCATCATCAGGGTCAAATGTTTCACTTTGATACATCTGTTTCATTTGTCTTGCTCCCACTTGAATCAAGTTATCCCAGATTAAATTTAACGTATTATACATTTGTGCGTGAAACACATTCTTTTCTAATTTCGTCAGGTTACGGATAGAAAAGAAAATCACTTGTTCATCAGTGATATCCTGAATCGTTGTATGACCGTTAAACAATGAAGCATAGCTGTTCACTAAGTTATCAACGACTAATTCAATTTTCTCCAACCGATCTACCCGTGAAATGGATAATTCATTACGTATCGTTCGTTTCTCTGAATTGTCATATAGCTGCTCTCGAATATATTCTAGCAAGTCGCTAAAGATTGGATATTCTTTGTTTCCCAATGTCGTAACACCTGTTGTTTTAGTTTTTTCCATAAAGCCTAGCGATTCATAAAACATGCGTAAGATCTTTTTAAATTCTTCAATTTCCTCTGTAGAAGGGCTGCCAGCAAGAAATTCATAAAAAATAGCAACCTTTGATATATGTTGCATAAAACATTGCCTTTCATATTGTTCAAAGCTTGCCTGTTCTTCTTTGTAATTGCTTTTATCATCTGCCCGATAGATTTGGAGTGGATTAATAATCCCATCACTTCCATCCAAGCTAATGGATTGACCTCCTAGTGCACCAACTAAGGTTTTAAATTCCCCTGTCACATCAAACCCTCGAATGAAATTTCCTCTAGCTTCATTATCCATAAGTAATTTTTTTAACGTAGTCGATTTACCGGCGCCCATTTTCCCAACAACGACTGCATTGTAAAAGCGTCTTAATTTATCTTTATGAAACAAATCAAATAGAACATTTCCACCAGTAAACGATGTACCTAGAAAACTGCCTGTTCGATCATTTAACTCTGAAAAGTGATACGGTAATCCAGATGCAAGCGTAATGGCTGGCATCCCTTTTCCCTCTCTTTTATTCGGAAATCTAATTTGCTGCTCATAGGGCAGGAATAATGATTGCCATTCGTAGTAGGTTTCGTTCAAAAATATTTGCCCCTTAAATCCAATGGAATTGAGTTTAGATATGGTTTGCTCCACCTTCCTTTCTAATTCCCAAATTGTTGGTGTAGCAACAAATAAGCGAATATGAAGAAGCTTAATAACTTCTCCCATTTCGGAAATTTGCTGATATAAATCTTCCATTTCTTTATAACTTCGTTGAGCGTCCATCCGGTCAGATTCTTGTTTCGCGCTACGAAAACGGACATCATGTTCCACCATACTCTTATTAATCGAACTAATCGTTTCATCCTGATCCATCGTGGTCACATCAGCTACCACAGTAACATCATACATGGCCATCACTTTATCCAACCAAAGCAAATTGACGTTGGAAGGATAATCCCACACATGGACGCACGCTTCATAACCGTCTCCTTTTTGAATGTACTTATCTTTAAAAGTCATGCCACCTTGGGGTTGTATTTTCGTTAAAAACGCTTTATCCAGTTTTGGTTTCTTAGAATTCTTTTCTTCCTCAATAAAAGTATTTGTATGTTGTTTCACACCTACCATCCTTTCTTTAAAGCTGCGTATTTTGATTGTTTAATAGAAATAATATCTGTTCCTTTTTGTTCTTGGATAATCTCTGTAATGGAAATGAACTTTGCATCCCCTGCATACAGTCACTTTTTCGGTCTTCCAGTTCTTCTTTATCATCTGCATAGATAAACATGAAAAACTCCCGATTATAACGTTCTCTTTCTAAATACTCGAATTCGAATAACTTTTGATCAATATACTTTAAACGTGACGGATTCTTCGCCTGTTGCTGTTTTTTCAACCAATATGCCCGCTGTACTTCCGTATTGGTTGGGAAGTTTAAAATGACTTCCTTGAAAGAACGAAAATAACTTCTGAGGAATTGCGCTCGATTTAATAGTAAGTAATTTAAGTCCGCATCATTTAAAGCATGAATATTTTTCGTCTGTACCTGAAAAATGTCCATGACTCCTTCTTTCAACAAAATGTACTCATCATGTAATTGCACAAAAGGAAGAATAGCAGATGTCTGTTTTAATAACTTGGGCTTTTTGCCTTGTTCTTTCATACCTTTTTGAAATTCCTTTTTCACTATCCTCTGATGTTTAAGTTTTTGCCGTAGCTGAACCATTTTGTTAGGTTTTTTATTTGTATCTGGAAACTTTTCCTTCACTTCTCCATTTGTGTCCTCATCTGGCTTTTCCGGATCTGATTTAATTAACTTTAAGGGTTGCATTCTGATCAATCACCCTCCTTGTCTTTTAAAAACTGTTCATTCTCTACTTCATTTCGATCCATTGCATGGTACACTCCCTTTTTATGCCGAAACATCAATAGGATAGATTCATAATTTCGCTTCTCGGGATTGTTACCGCTCGGCAGAAACAAATAAATCATGCCTATGATGGCTATACCGAAATAAAATAGAACAAATAGGCTATGCACCAATTCCCGTAAGACCGTTAATAATAAAAGAGAGCTAATCAAAATAATGACCAGCTCCCTCATTTCTAATCCTACTATTTTTGGCTTGGACTTAATCTCTTTCGGTATCTCGTATTTCATTTGATTTTAATCCCCTTTTTTCTATTTTGATTTGCTTCGCCTGTTGTACGTTTCCTTTAAATTGGCTCAATTTTTGTCCAATGTCATAACCTGTATTATGTGCTCGTGAAAGAAAATGATTTGCACGTTGTACAGTACGATTTCCGCCAAGTAACGTATGTTTGCGTTGCGGATGAGTATATCCTTGTCCACCAGCATTGACAAGCGGCTTATGCTGACTAGATGAAGTTGCTCCTCCACCTACATTACTGGACCCGTCACTATCACTTCCTGACACATTACTTGTATTGACAGGGATACTACTTGCCAGCGAACCACTGCGGCTGGGAATACTTGTATTTGGCTTTGTTGGAACAGTGTTTGTTTTTGATTCAACGTTTGGATTGTTTATGGCATTCGTTGAAAATTGTTGCTCATTTTGAGAAGCTTTTTGATCTGGATTGCGCGGAGGAACAGGCTTCGTATTGTTGTTTCGCATACCGGCTTTCATCCCTTTGTATGCACCAACTCCACCTGCACCAATACCTCCTGCTGTTTTGCCACCAGTCTTAACAACTTTCCCAGCACCTTTTCCTACCATGGATGCACCAGCACCAGCCATTTTCGTACCAGCATATGCGCCCATCATCGCCTGCCATCCTGAACGGAGTCCTGCATCTATTCCCATTGTTCGCTGTACAATGTCTGGAGCATCAATAAGCGCCCATGCACCAGCAATGAGCAAGATAATGACACCTACAATGCCAATCTCTTGCTCCAAATCGTTCGCCCACTGTGCATAGATAATGAACAATTTCAGAAGTACAATCATCACAAAGATAACAGCAAACGTACTAACGATTTCTGTTAACACTTTCTTCAAACGCTGACCACCTGTTATATCCGTTGATGCGGTGAACATAGCGTAAATTTGATGAAAAGCTAAATCAAACATGGCACGGCCAATTTTTAATGTTGTTACAGTTAAGGCAAATCCTGTTACGGCCAATATCGTAATGGCAATAGCCCAATTGACGTGATAACGGTAATAACTTTGCTGCCCTAAGTTCGTCGCTGGAACCGAGTTTTCACTTAGTTTTTCAACTCGTGAAGTACCATCTCCATTTTGAATAAGTGTATGTTTTAAAAACTCCTTTTCATCGTTCGTCAATTCCTTAACCCAATCTTCTGTTGTCCAACTAAACCAACCTTCATCTTCATAGATATCAAGCTTTTCGGTTACATCAATCAAATCGGGGTTCTTCAGCTTATTTGCATAATAGTAATTACTTGTTCCAATATCCTTTTCTGTTCGATGAGGAGGATGTGGCAATGTATTCTCATCACCCATTACAGTGTCTTTATTTGTCCCATCAGCATAGTTGAAATCACTATCCAGATAGTATTTTAAATCAGAGATATTTCTTTTTAAGACATTATCAGAAATATTCCCATCTGCCTCCACCGTATCTAGCCCTTTATGCAGCAAATCCTCCATCATTCCCATTAAACTGGGAAGAATGACAATGACACTAACTGCAATTAACACATTCATAATGATTTCATTCCGTTTTTCAACTTTATTCAGCATGAACATAAAACCAAGGACTGTTACAGAAACAACAAATAGCCCGATTGCAAGGGGCTGCAAGACATCTATGAAACCACCCATGTCTTCACTGTCATACAAGCCACCTAAGGTAATTACTTTCGTAGCAACGCCTTCAATCCAATCATTAATCCATACTAAAAGCTGTATAATGCCCCAACCGATATTTCGGAGAAGATCATCATACAGCCAGCCACTGGAAATATCGAGTATGTCCGATAAATCCTCATATAACTTTTTCATTGCCTCATCGTTCATATATTGTTTTCACCACCTTTAGGAATTAAAAAAAGAACCCATGGAAAATGGATTCTTTTTGTTGAACTTATAATTAAGAATGTAAGACTTTTGGTACCACGGTATCTCCTTGTACCGTTAACGCGCAAAGATTGCAGCACAAAGAATTAACAGCTTACTATAGGTCACTATAGTTTTAACCAATCCCTTATTTCTTTTAAACCTTTATATGTCTTAGCTAATGAACTGTTTTCTTCTAAGTAACTCTCGCCATCTTCTGTTAAATAAGCTGTCCCCTCAATTAACCATGGTCTATCGTCCGCATAGAAAACCCCTCCTAAATAATTTTCTCTGTTAAGAAACCTAATAGCTTCATCAAATTGATCTGCGGTAACCGCAAAATTCTCTTCAGTAAGTGCTTTATTACCGTTGTCAATTTCTTTCAATATGGCATACCTTAGTTTCTTTTTATTCATTATTTCCCCTCCTTTTTTTAAACGTTGATTAATAAAATAATCCTTACATGAGATACGTGCAATATTCTTTATTAGGTTTGTACCCGTTTGTTGAACTAGGAGAATAATTCGGAGCCATTAATTATTTCATCAGTTGAGGCCAAAGTCGCTTCGTATATCGTCTTATTATCCTTCTCCATAAAGGATTGAACGGTCTTGTAGCCAACTGCATATCCAGCACAAAAGGGAAGTCCAATAGGTTGATAACCTTCTTGCGCTGCAATTTCATCACCAAACATATAGCTACTTACTTCTGCAAATCCTTTTATATCAAGGGATTCGCCGATAACATCGATTGAATACTTCAACTCCTCCTTATCCATGTTGGTAACCCAAGGACCTATTTGCTCCGTTCCGTATAATTCTTTTGCAAATGATTCAGCTAAACCCTCTATAACGAGATAATCTCCTACTGTTACATTCCCATGATCCCAATCAAAATAAGAAAAACGTATATTATGGTTAAATTCATGGGCTATAACTGCCGGTATTTTGGGTAAATTATAATCGTTTGGATATATATTTACAGTTATAAAGCCCGGTATTCCACCAAACCCTGTATATCCTTTCTGTAGCTTTAGTTTTTCAGGGTCTGAAATATATAATCCAAATTTGATTTCATCCGCATTTATCTTCAATCCCGCATTATTCGCTTTAGCAATGCAATTTTTAAGAGCGTTTTCGGCAACCGCATAGGAGTTATTTTCTCTTAGAATAGATAATCCTTCTCTAATATTTTCATCATCTGAAACATCAGCAAAACCAAGCATTTTTGATGCCATGATAACGTCATATCCATTTTGTTGTTTCGCTTTTATGGGAACGTTAATTAAATTCCACATTTGTTTGAATGGTTCCATCATTTCATAACGGAAATAATCTTTGCGTTTTTCTAAATCCTGAATTTCAAGCAATTCACCATACTGACTTAATGTATCCATAACTTCATAAGCATTCATCTTATCAACTCTCTTATAAATTATCGTTTGGTTATTAAGCTACAGTATTACGCAACGTTAATGTCAAATATAAACTAGTTTTTTGATAAAATAGCTCAATCGTATTAAGGAATAAAACAATTCCTTAGAGTAAATATCTGATATTAGTTTTGCATATATTAAATATCAATAACTTAATTCAATATTATTTTGCTCCGCAAAATCCAATGCACTAGCAATCCCTGCATCTATATCATCCATGTATTTCATAAAGCTAGTTTCATAGCCGTCATCTCCATTTGCTGTGCCTTCAATTAATGATTGAGATAACAGTGTTTCTCTTGGATTTTTCATTACACCACCATCTTCAATTAGAACCAATCCATCATCTTTTGGCTCCCATACATCCCCTTTATAGTCAGAAGGGGTATATTTTTCACCTAATTGATCAAGGGTGTCTTGACTTTCCCCATCGAAATTCACATAAAAAGCCGTCTGTTCTTCTTTGTTCAATGACTTATCAAATGCCTCTACTAGTTCCGATTTTTCCACATCTTCCTTACTTGCTGAGAATGTTACTAAAAGAAATGATTCTTCATTATCTAATTTTTCCTTTAACTCTTTTAGAGTCATTTCATTCATGCCAACTTCTGCTTTATTGCCACACGCACTTAAAACAAGTAGAAATGACAATAAAATCAAGCTGAACCACCATCTTTTTTTCATCTTCACCCATCAACTCCATTTTTGTTCATTTTTTTCAGTATAACAATAATGGTCTGCGGTAGAAAATATTTGCCTATTATATATGAAGTGCTTCTGGTAAAGTGTCATACAGTATTTTCAGTTCTTCTTTGGTAAAAGTGAACCCCTTACCAACCCTTGTTTTATCAGGGTTCCACCACCTCACGTCAAACTTTGGATTATCTCCATTCCAACTAATCAAATTCAGCTCTTTTGCCCAGCCTCCTTGGCTTCTATGCAATACAACAATTTCCTCAATAACTTCCCAATCCACACGATAGCTCTTTTCCTTCATTCAAAACAATCTCCTCCCTCTTTAATTTGCGCTAATAGCCTTTTGTATTAACGCTTCCTCTTCATTTTCTTGTTCACTTTCATTTTTTTGCTTCCTCAGTTCAAGTTGGTGTTCCATTCTCTCATTTATTTTTTCTTGCCAGCTAGACACAGTATCCTCTGGCAAATATTTATATACCGGTTCCATCAATTTCAAGTGCAATGCTTCAAGATTTGGATGATAGACAAGGTAACTTAAATAATGTAAAAATGACCATTCTTCCACTTCCAGCATTTGTTTTTGCAATGTACTTCTATCTTTTTGCGACAGCCCTTCTACTTGCATTAAATTACGTTTCAGTCTTATAAAGTCATCGGATTCCATTACATCTGCCATTCGTAAATATAAATCGTCCCGTACTTTGGCTGAATATACCATTTCATTTAAATTCATTTCATAATAAGCATCAGAAGCAATCGGCAAGGATAGAATGGACTTGCTTGTATCAAAATCATTTGCTAGGTATTCATAACGGAATTTCTGCTTCGTTTGGACTTTATTAAAAATCGGTTTCGGTTCAATTTTTCTTCGTTTCGTATCTTGTCGTTTGTTTACTCGAATCACAACGGATTGTCCTTCTTGTAATCTCATCAATTCATCTGAGGTCAACAATGCCCTCTCCTTGGTTGATTCACTATGCGATTTATCAAACGAATGCAATTCCCCACTTCGACTCACATCTGTAATCGTTCTTGTTCCCAACATACTCGAATAATGTTCGGCAGTGCTTTTATCTTCCGTTAGAATATATATTTGATTGGAACAGTTTCCAATGATGGTGTCTGATTCTTCGCCATACATTGATTTAACCTGGGAGTAAGCTTGGATAATTAAGTGATAGCGAAAACCTCGCCCAGCACCAACTGTCACCATTCCGGCCATTCCCTCAATCGTTGGCATATTTCCAAATTCATCTAATAGGAAGTGAACATTTCGCTTCATTTTCCCGCTCTGGCTTTTTGTTGCTTTCTCAGAATTTATTCTATAAAGTTGACTGATTAAAATGCTTGCCAATACCTCATTTGACTTATCAGAATCAGGTGTTGCTATGAATAATGCAATTGGTTTATCACCAAACCCTATATCCGTTAGATCCAAACTATTATACCCAGTTACTTTCGCATTCGGTTCTAACGTAAATATCTGCAATTTATCCATGGCCACACTGAAAATACTTCCTCTTGTATTTCCTGTCGCGAAGTTCGATGTCGCATACATCATTCTTGCTGGATTATTTTCATCTCTTGCTTGAAAAAACAAATCCAAGGCATTATTTCCTTCCTCGTCATTGTCACTTCCTTTTGTTGAAAGGAAGTTTGCTACGGAATACATCGTCACCCGTTCTTCTTTTCCTTGAGTGACCATATCCTCTGTTAATGCAAGGATAATTGCAGTCACAAGTGATTTTGCACTGTTTGACCAGAAAGGATCTTTGGCGTTTGGATCATGGTATAAGCTATATGCAACACTGTTAGCATATTTCTGTGCATCACTATGAAGCCCTTTCCTCCATGAATCAATCACCAACTGTAAAGGATTGAAGCCCATACTCATATCATGCTGAATTAGATTGAACACATGGACATCATATCCCCGTTCTATCAACGTTTCATAAGAAGCACCAGCTAGCTCACCTTTTGGATCATTGATAACCATCGAAGGTTTTTCACTCGCTCTGCTTTGTACATCTATCATTGGCACAACAAATGTTTCACCCTTACCACTACGAGTAATACCAATCACCATCGTATGGACTGGGGCATCATCAATTAATAATTGATAGTTATTACCTTCATGTAATCCAGCAATAATTGTACCGCCTTTCCCCTCATATTCTTTTATTTTTGATGGAATACTTAAATATTGTTTTTTCATATTCTTCACTTTTTCAAATTCGTTGGTTCCGTGTTGACCTTTGTTAATCGATTGATAGTTCATTTTCACATTGTATAGGAGTTTCAATACACTGATCCCAATCAATATATAAAATCCCACATAAAACTCTATCCACTCGTATTGGAAAATGAAAAAGTAATGCCAATCGACAGAGAATGTATGGAAATTTACCTTTTCTGAATTCGTTGCAAAACCTTCCACTAAATGTAATACTTGTTGCAAAAAATGTAACAGGAAGTTCGCAACGAAAAATCCTACAACAGCAATACATACTATAAAGAAACTTATGGTTTTCCAATCGCTTAAACGTTCTGTTAATGACTTTTTATCATTGGCATGCTGCATCTTTTACTCCTTTCTTTACAGATCATCATCATTTTTATGATAATGATATTTCATTTACATTTTGTTTAGTCTGCTCCAACTGATTCGTATCTTGTAAATATCTTTTGGTGAATTGCTCTCGGTTACCTTGTAAAAATTCGTTTGCATCTTGATAGCCGTCACTATAACGGAATAACGAAACATTTTCACCTAGACCTTCCTTTTCTAGTGCAAAAACAAGTTTTCTTGTTGCTTTCCAGCCTGCTTTATCATCATCCATTGCCACTAGAATATGCTTATCTGTAAATGTATCTTTGTTCTCCCGGATATATGCTTGCACTTGCCGTGTTTTAGATGCACCTGTTAATGCAATAAATCCACAATGTTCATCTACTTCACGAAAAGAAAGAGCATCCAACAATGATTCGCTAAATACAACCGTCTTTGTTTCCTCTGGAATCTCAATAAAAAAATCCTTCGTGTCTTTAGAAGGATTCATGATTAACTGTATTTCTTTGGGCTCCAGTGTTGGATCAATACTAGAACGTAACAACACTCGATCTAAAATGTTACTTTTATCATAAAGAGAAAAAACCAAATTTCGCTTACACATCCAGCTATTGTTAGAGTAATCTTTTCCTAACAAGCTACTTGTTTTTTTGAAAAAGTATTTTGCCACCTCTTTATTTTGTAAATCAACAATATGTTTTCTTGCTGTTTCTTTTGATAATCCACGGTAGCCATTATCTAGTGCTTCACTTTTAAACCCTGTTTTGGCAAAAGAAAAGAGCCTCATCGACCAAGTTAATGCTTCTTTTTGGTCATCTGAAAGGCTCGGATAGGTTTCTTGCATCTTTCCTATTTCGGGATGTAAGCTCTTTTTCTCCTGGAACTGTAATAGCATTCGTTCTCCACAATGATTCTCACGGTTGCATTGAATAAAGTTTGTGTTGTTCTTATATATAAATGCCTCATGTTCGTTGCATTCTGGACAATTACAGATATAATAACGTCCTTTATCTTCTGCATTCAGCTCATCTAGCGCATTTTCGATATTTTGATAAACCAACCTTTTATACAAACTTTGTTTATGCATTTTCACCACCCTCAAGCATCCTTCGTATTTTCACGGCATATCTTTGGACAATCGGCTCAATGACTTTCACTTCTACTTCTTCATCCGTATCTAGCATTGTGCCCTCAAACAATAAGTGATGGTAACAATGGTGAAACGATTGGATTAATTCATTATGGAGCTGGTATGCTTTTTGAAATCCTTTATCAACTACGAAAGTTTCCCCAAACAATTTATCTTCTAGCCTTTGATACGCCATATTGTGTATCATCAATATGTTAATACGTTGTTCCTGTAGTGATTGATAATTGGTCACTACATGAGTAATGATCCTTTTAAAGTTTTTATCGTTATTCATATATGATTTTAGCTCTATATCGTCACCTACTCTATCAATCACAGCATCAAAACTAGTACGTATTGCAGTCATCACATGTTCCATTTCTGCAAAGATGCTTGTTTCAATAATAGGACTAATTCCATTGTAGAGTGATTTTAATTGTTCATTGTTTAAGTCTAACGGGATGCTTCGTTTCGATGGATCACACATCACTTTACAGAAACGAATTTCAAATGCTGAATATGGATCAACAGATTTTCCATGAACAGTATTATTCTTTGTATTTGAGGACTTTTTAGTTACTTCTTCTACTTCCACCAATTTCACCTCACGTCTATATCCAATTCGTATTGTTCATGCAAGGCTTCTCCATTAAAGAGAAGCCATAAACTATAACTGACTCCCTTATAGTGCTATAAAGTTTTGCACACAAACCGATTCATCCAACTCTTGTTTTTCAGCAATCGCTTGTTCCATAGATCGAATGTCATCAATATTTTGAATGGGTTCAGTTAAGGTAACATCAATGTTTCCCCACCCTTCCGAATAAATGTAACTTACAAAATACTTGTGCTCTTTCGCCATTGTTCAAACACCTCCTGAATGCAAAAAATAATTCAGACATTAAAATCCAACAACACGTCCTCCCATCCAACTAACAAGGCTCGCTGCTAAATAAACAATGCCAAAACCAATGGCAACATTAACCATCCAACCAGTGTACAATTCCTTCTTTTGAGGATCTTTTGCAAAAGTCCACAGTAGACCAATGACAACAAGTACTAGCCCTGCTAGAACTGGTGCAACTGGTTTAATTCCATCAGTTATATTTGTGATTGTTTGAATTGCATCTTGCATAGATTTTCAACTCCTTTCCCTTCAAGTAGTTGTCTTTAGGATTGCTTAGCTACCTCTGTAATTTGTTTTCGATTATGAACATTAAAATTCAAGATAATTTCCTGATGTTGCATATGAAGCCACTCATAATAAGATTCACCATTTGCTTCTACAATTTCTTTTGCCAATGCTTCAAATTCTTTAAAGGCAGTTGGTTTTGTTGGTTTCTTCTTTTTTGATTGTGAAGCCTTCTTTTGTGAATCAGGTGAATGTTTCTCTTTAACTTTCAATGTTTCGACTTGTTGATTTTCCTTTTGTGTATGATCAGACATTCTGTTTCACCTCCTAAAAAAGAGCAAAATAAAAACTCTTTTCTCGTAAAAGAAAAGAGTTTTTAGGAAGTATCAAACTTCCTGATACTAATACTTTAACACCGTTTTTATGGAATTTGGTTCGTCATTTGTTCGGTAAATGTTCGCAAAAAGTTCGTAAATCATATTAATTTTAATGGTTATTGGCAGACTTCATTGTAATGGATGTATCCAAGTGGTTAAAGCAAGATCATCTGTAGTTATCAGTGAATTTCATACTTTGGCTCATGAAAAATGTTTTCATTTGATTAGAGTGTCGAAGAAGGACTGCGGAAGACTTGAATGCATAGTAATAACATATTTAAAATGAAAAGCTATCCAATAGGACGGCTTATTTTTTTGTTTACATTATACAATTATTTGCTATAATAAGAACAAGTGTTCCAAAAGAAGATTCCTATTATGGGAGGGTTCAACATGAAGACATTGTTTTTAAACTCAATTGAAATTAAAGAAAAGATTGTTATTTTTTATATGGATAGCAATAATAAGGTCACACAGCGTTATATAAGGGTACTGCAGGTACATGATAATTACATACTTGCGTATTGTTATTACCGTGAAAAGGTGCGAACATTTAGGTTAGATAATATCCTTTCTGCTGGACCTTCAAGAAAAAGGGTAGGTGCTTAAATGAACGAAAGAGGAACAATCAAATGGACATCACTAATGCTGCCAGAACATGTCCAAATGTTAAATGAATGGACGGAAGAAGATAATTGGAAAACTAAGCCTATCCTGGATGAACAACAAATAGAAGAAAACAGTATGAAGCTCCAGCTGGCTATACACAATAATTTAACTGTAGAAATTAAGCATTATAAAGATCGTTATTTTCATATGGCTAAAGGGAAACTGTATAAAATTGATATCGTGAATAAATACATCAAAATTGATAACGAAGAACGTACTAAAATTAATTTGAATGATCTAATAGATGTCGCTATTGATTAACCCCCAGTGCATAAAGGGGTTAATTTTTTGTCTTTCAAAATAATCATCCACAATCTTAACTAAATCCTCAATACCCTGCTATTTTGCTTCCAGGTTCATTTTGTATCCGTCCTTCCATAGAGATCATCGACTTAATACAACAATTCAGCGAGTTTCACAACTTTATTGAATAACTCATATTAATTTAATTTGATCATTAATTTTTATTACATTCATCGTAATTGTAAAAATAGTTATTTAATTCTACTTATCTGGTAAAAATGTATAACAAAGATCAATATGGGAGTGAATTTTATTGTTGATGTCTGAAGCTGCAAAATCTTATGAATCTGATAAAAGAATTGAAGGATTTTCGCCACAAACATTGATTGCTTATAAGCTTCAAGCAAAGTTGTTAATGAATTATTTTGGCAACACCAAAATAAAGCACATTACAACCCAGCATCTAAAGCAGTATTTAGGTGAATCAAGCAAAGAATTGAAACCATCGAGTTTGTCTCATCGAATAAGGTTTATTCGATCTTTATTTCGTTGGTCACACGAGGAAGGAATTATTGAGACTAATCCTGCTAGTAAAATAAAAGAACCAAAAGTTGGTAAACGTATTCCAAAGTTTTTAACAGAAAGAGAGATTGAACATTTAAGAGATGCTTGCTTTACCTCAATGGAGAAAGCCTTATTTGAATATATGTTTTCTACAGGATGTCGAATTGGAGAAATTGTTACACTTGACCGAAATAGTATTAACTGGGGAAGTCAATCCGCAATTGTTCGGGGGAAGGGAGATAAGGAGAGAGAGGTATATTTCAATATACGTTGTGATATTTGGCTAAAAAAATACCTCGATAGACGAGATGATAATGATCCAGCTATATTTGTCACGGAGCGCAATCCACATAGAATGAGCATAGCTCAAATGAGATACGTCATTAAACGTATCTCTAATCGGGCTGGAATTAATAAAATCATCCACCCCCACCAATTAAGGCACAGTTACGCAACTCATCTATTGAACAATGGAGCCCCACTTGAAGTTATACAAAGTTTGCTGGGACACGAGAAAAGCGAAACAACACGAATCTATGCTCAATTAACTGGGAGGCTGCGACAAGAGTTTTATAGAAAATACTTTTAGAGGTTAAAGAGCAACAAGATATTGCGTTGCTCTTTTCAATTTTTGCACCAATATAGTTGAAAATGAAAAAGAGACTTTCATTTCAGAATCGCGCCCGATCGTATTGCGGATTAAAATAATTTCTTGAAGCAGTGGATTCATGATGAAATCCACTGCTTATATAGGTTCCTATTTTACAGGGATCCAGATTTCTGAATATAAATCAGGACTGGATGGATTTTCATCTGAATATACCTCTAGTTCTGGTGCACCTGCATGTTTGTAACCACTTGAAGGAAACCATTCTGAAAAAATTTGTTTCCACGCTTTTTGCATAGCATCCGGCATCGGCCCGTGAACCTCAAATACGGCCCATTTGGATTCGGGGATTTCCAAAGTTGATAATCCATTAGGAGCACTGCCCTCGTGTGCTGTACCTATCCAATAATCAATGGACCCGGAATCTATTTCAACACATACACCCACTACACCTTCAACTGGACCATTGTTCAATTTAAACAATCGCTCGTCTGTGCCCTCTCCGTTTATCTTATCCCACATTTTGGGGATACCCACTAGGTTCTCCTCATTAACCAGTGAAAATTCCTGTTTAAACCCCACAATCTGAAATCCCTCACGTTCAACAATTTTGACCTGCATTGGTTCTGCTCCCTTCAGACTCACCTGTACTACCAGGCGGTTATAAGATTTTAGCTTTCCCGTGTACTTTCGTGCTTCACTTGGTGTTACACCATGTTGCCGCCTGAAGGCCTTCGAGAAAGCTTCAGGAGTGTCGTAACCATATTCGTAGGCGATATCAATAATCTTTGTGTTTGATCTTGTTAACTCATAGGCAGCTAATGTTAGGCGACGACGTCTAAGATATTCACCAACAGATATATCAGTTAATATCGCAAATGTACGCTGAAAGTGAAAAACCGAAAAGTTAGCCTGTTGGGCAATGTTTTCTATCGGAAGGTCATCAAGTAAATGATCTTCCATATAGTCTATTGCTGCCTGTAATGATTCAACCCACGTCATGTCACTCACTCCTTATTTAAAATCCTAACAGAGCATCATCAATTAATCCTGTCTTTCCGTGCTTTGGTCGGACAGTATTTTTGAGTTAGTTAAGCTAACTGGCCCGTTTTTTGAAAAGATTATCAGACCACACTCTTAAACTAAACTACCAAATGGCACAATAAAAGGCGACTGCTCTTATTATGTTATCGCACCAGTTCGTTTAAGTACATCATTTCACAAAGTTTATTTTCCGATAAACGAAACTGTAAAAATTAAACCTTTCATTACGAAGATTGCCAATGGAAATAACGAAGTAAATAAGGATATAATTATTTTCGCTTTTTCACGCTCAAAATTAGCTTTGAACAAAGGGAAAGCTGAAAGAAGCCCTAAAATAAATGTGGATAATGTACCCAACAATAAAAAATTATGGCTGTTTCATTATAAATCCATAAAAACAGAGGTGCGAGGTTATAAATTAATCTATAAATTGAACCAGTACAGGCTTACATCTCCCCGCATTACAAGCCCCTTCTGTAATACTGCAAGCAGAAATCCCTACGATTAAATTCATTTCTGCATTAAATGTGATTTTGCTTCCTGCTTTAGATACAGGTGGCTCAATAATAATTTTTTTGTCCTGTGTGATTGTAGTATTCATAAATATATTCAATGGTTGAATCGAATGAAAGTGAGAAATGCCATATGTCTTTAAACTATCATTAAGATTATCAAAACAATTGCTATGATGGTGGTTCACATTATAGAAATGCTGATAGGTTTCCAGTCGACATGATGGTATCATCATATCATGAACACCAACGTCATCTTCTATGATGGTGAGCATCGGTAAATATTTGTTACTGTATAAAATGTCCCCTGTTGAAAAAAATAACGATTCTTTACAATCTATGGTAACAGGTGCAGAAAAAAATTCATTGAATGCAGAAGCATTTACAGCAAAAAGATCTGCAACCTGCTGCCCTTCAATATCGATAACGGAGAATTTTTCTCCCCTATTTATTTTAAAGGCTTGTCCTGTTTGTTTATCTATCATTAACTCTCGCATTTTGTTTTCCCTTCTAGTTATAATTAGTGTCATACAATTATGTTGCTTAGATGTAAGGCCAAATCATTTTTCAATGGACATAAACACTCTTCAATTAGCCCCATTACTTAATATATTCGATAAAAAAGTGTTAACTCTTGTTAAATTAACGCACCATTTACTTTAAGTACACTAATTCACAATCCAAATTATAATTTTAACATAAATTTCCAATTCCTTAGCTATTTATCAGAGGAATTCGCTAAGTTATTAGGGAGTTGTTCTGCTAAATAATGAAGTTGACACAAAATTATGTCATCTTGGTAAAATAAGTGCCAAATAAGGAGCCATTTTTCTTTCTTTTTTGTAGATAGACATTGTTAAACCAACAAAAATTAGCAATCCATTTTATATGCTAATTGGATTGCTAAAAGGTTTGTTATTTTATGTTTTGTACTATTAAACTTAACCCGTTAGATGATGGCACGCTACTCTCTTATATTTATTCAGTATAAAGTAACAATTGATCTAAATCCATTATTTTAATTTTCTTTTTCGGTAACTGTTTAATCAATCCAAGTTCTTCTAGAGTAGTAAATTTACGGCTGATTGTTTCTGGTGTGGTACCAAGATACGAGGCTAAATCCTTTTTGGACATTGGTAAGATAATCGTTGGACTATTGCCACTTCCCTTTTCAACATTCTCAGCTAAAAAGGATATAATGCGGGTTTCTACATTTTCAATCGCTACTTGTGTGGTTTGTTTTTCAGAATCCTTCAAACGCATCGTTACTTCTGACAGTATTTTTAATGAGATCTGCGGATATTCCACCAAATACTCTTGTAAATCCTCTCGTTTAATTAAACAAATGGATGTATTTTGTAGTGCTTCCGCATAGTTCTCATGAATACTTCCAGGTTGGAAAATGGCGACTTCACCTGTAAAATCACCGGGATTTAAAATGCGAACAAGTTGTTCTTTTCCAGAATCCGATAAGCGGTAAATCCGAGCCTTACCTGAATTGATAATATATAAGGTATCATCTTTCTCACCTGCACGGAATAACATTTCCCCTTTTTGTAGATGAAGTGTCTTGGCAGATTCCGCAATCAAATCCATTTGTGAGTCTTCCAGATGGTTGAAAATGGGAACAATACGAATACATTCTGCATGTCCATGTTGGTGATGACAACATTGGTTTTGTTCCAAAATAACCTCTCCTTTTTATAAAAAGCTTAAGAGGGCATCTTAGGCTTCCTTTCTATTCACTCGATTAAGCAGGTTTTACCTTTGATTTGACAACAGGATATCCTAAGTCTTCAATTGCCTCTTCGATATCGTTAATAACGACTGCTTCTGAATCAAAATCTACTTTTACTTTACTAGCATTGAACATTACCTTCAAGCTATCTTGATTCACACCGTTTATTCCTTTCACCGCATTTTCAATCTTTTGGAGACAAGATGGGCAAGATAAGGTTTCTAATTGAATCGTTGCTTTTTGCATAAATCATTTCTCCCTTCATTTTTTAACGACCGTAAACCAATTTATTCTTTTGTTTTTGGGTTACTTTTAAGCCTGATATGCTTTGTCTACTTCTGATAACATTTCGTAGGTGCCTGCATATGTTTCACATACATCTCCAGGAATGGCGTAGTTGTCTGTGATTTTTCGTAACTGAGCAAATTCAACATCCAAGTCTGGTTTGTTTGCACCAGCATCTTTTACCCTTTTACTGAGTTTTTCAAATAGTTCACGTACTTCAAAGGCTTCTGGATGGTTCTTACCATGGGCCCGTGTAATCGCAGTAGTGTATAAATCCAGTTTTTCAAAATGGTTTGTTATTACTTCGTTAAATGTTTGTTCAGACATTATTATTTCCCTCTTTCTATATATAATTTTTGTTATGTGTGTTTGTCTTAGGCAGATTTTACTTTTGATTTAACAACGGGATATCCTAAGTCTTCAATTGCCTTTTTGATATCGTTAACGGTGATCGTTTCTGAATCAAAATCTACTTTTACTTTACTGGCATTGAATAATACTTTTAAGCTATCTTGATTAACCCCATTTAATCCTTTCACCGCATTTTCAATCTTTTGCATACAAGATGGACAAGATAATGTTTCTAATTGAATAACTGCTTTTTGCATGAATTATTTCTCCTTTCATCTTATCTTTGACTTTTTTGTTTTCCCTCTTCTTCTTTACAATTTAAGTATAGCTGAGGTTCAACGAAATGAAATTGACGCAAATCAAGTTTTAAGAAAAAAGTAGGGGAGTATTTTGTTCTTCCTACCTGAATACTTCCCCTTTATCATTCGTCAAGACCGCTTTCTATTAAATTTATCCTCTCAAACGGTATCGAAGCAATCTCATACCATTCAAGATGACTACTAAGATACTTGCTTCGTGAACCAACATCCCGATTGACATATTCATCCATTCACTAAATAGTAGGCTAGCAAGTAAGACTAATACCACACCAACTGCTATGGTGATGTTCTGTTTCATGTTTCTTGAAGTTAATTTTGTTAAGCCTAATGCGTGTGGTAAACGACTAAAGTCAGAATTCATTAAAACGACATCCGATGTTTCAATTGCAACATCTGTTCCACTTCCCATTGCGATTCCGATATCTGCTAAGGCTAATGAAGGACTATCATTCACTCCGTCACCGACAAAGGCAATGAGTTGGCCTTTTGCTTGCATTTTTTCAATATATGCGGATTTTCCTTCTGGAAGCATATGACCGTGTGCTTCTGTTAATCCAAGTTCTCGAGCAACTAAATCTACGGTTCCTTGGTTGTCCCCTGAAAGAACGACTAGGTTTTTGACTCCAAGTTTTTTTAGGTTTTGAAGATCTTTTTTAACACCTGGACGGATTTGATCCCGAATACCCATCAGAACGTTTAATTCTCCGTCGACCGCAGTTAACACAAGAGAATTCCCATTTTTCTCAAAGCGTTCGACGTCTTTTTTAGCTTTTTCGCTTAATTTCACATTTTCCTTTTCCATTAAAGCTACGTTACCAACGGCTATACGATGAACACCTATTTTTGCTACAATTCCGCCACCTTTAACGACTTCGGTTTCTTCAACAGTAGAGAAAGTTGTCTCGCCAATATCCTGTAGGACAGCTTTCGCTAGTGGGTGGTCCGATTCACGCTCCACACTTGCTAAATATCCTAGAACCTCTTCAGTATTTTTTCCGTAAAATTCTTTTTCGGCAACTTCAGGGTTTCCTACTGTCAATGTTCCTGTTTTATCAAAAACGATAGTATCTACTCTGCTAAAGTCATTGATAACTTCACTACCTTTTAGGAGGACACCATTACGTGCACCGTTTCCGATACCGGCAACGTTGGATACAGGTACCCCGATAACTAATGCACCTGGACATCCTAAAACAAGAATCGTGATAGCTAGTTCAATATCTTTTGAGAAAAACCAAACAATAAAACCAAGGACTAACACAGCTGGTGTATAGTATTTTGAGAATCGGTCAATGAAACGTTCTGCTTCTGATTTGGAATCCTGTGCTTCTTCCACTAATTCGATAATTCTACCAAATGTTGTATCTTCCCCTACACGGTCAGATCGAATTTGAATCGTTCCATTTTCTAAGATTGTTCCCGCAAATACTTCAGAATCGACCCTTTTGCTTACTGGAACAGACTCTCCGGTAATACTTGCTTCATTGATGTGACCTTCACCTGTTAACACGGTTCCATCTACGGGGACTTTTGCACCCGTTTTGACTAATAAAATGTCACCTTCATCTACATCATCGACATCAACTTCTTCAAATTCTCCATTTTCCATTTGCTTTAAAGCACTTTCTGGTGCCAGCTCTGTTAATTCTTTAATGGCAGAACGTGTTTTGTTCAAGGTACGTTGCTCCAAGTAAGAACCAAATAAGAATAAGAAAGTAACGATGGCTGATTCCTCATAATTTTGAATCAATACTGCCCCAATTACTGCAATGGTAACTAAAACATCAATACTGACAACTTTTACTTTTAATGCCTGAAAGGCTTGAATCGCAATTGGTGCTACACCAAGAATAGATGCAATGATGAGCGACCAATTGAAAATGGCCATGTTGTCTAAGGAAAATCGTCCGAAGAATGCAAGTGCAATCAAAATTGCACTGATCAGTGTAATGGAATTCTTTTTACTTAATATATATCTTTGCATGTTGATTCCCTCCAATTTCATTTTCATTTGTATTCCTTGTTGATGACTCTAGTATAGGATGTTTCTATGAAATAAAAATTGATTCGAATCAAGTTCTATTGTAAAAGTGAAAAATTATAAAAGAACAGCAAAACAAATCCAACTGTTTTACTGAATAACTGAATAACTCTTATATATTATCGAACATACAATCAAAAAAAATCATTATATTGTACATTCTTTATTCAGCAGGCTTTAGAAAAGCATTATAAACAGCAAACTAAACCGCTCGGAAAATATTCTGAGCGGTTTTATCTTAATATTTAATTTTTCTTCCTCAACTAAACTGCCCGATTTGTGAGCAAAAGCTATCTTATTCTTCGATATTTATTAATTCCGCTTTAACTATTTGATATTTCGTTAATTCAACCGTTTGACCATCTTCATTTTCTACAGGAATAAAATCCGTTGTAATACCTGAGTATCTACTGCTAATTGACCCTTCGATTCTTACATTTTTAAACTGCTCTCCAGTTGATACTGTAATGTTGTATACGTGTATCTTTTTCGCCATAATATCCTCTCCTCGTTTTAAAGTCTTTTGCCCCTTAATCTAATTTAGATTTAGTATCAACTCCTCCACAATCTGGCCCTTTTCAGAAGTATAACCCTCTTATTAGATTAGCGCGCCCGTTTATGGAATAGTTTTTTTCAATGTTAACTTGGTATCGTATTATGAAATATTCCTAAACACTAACCGGATAAATAGATATACCGTTAAACCCGTTGAATTAGCTGGGAGGTATGGTATCAATAGCAAACATTGTCAAAACAAAAATGGCAAAAAGAGTAACCCAAGTAATCCAAAATTTCTTCCATCCTTTTTTGGAGAGTGATCCATCTTCGTTTTTCTCCTTATGAGTAACGATAAACAAACAAATAATACCGATAACGCAACTTACGGGGAAAAAATATTGCATGCAATCAGTCCTTTTAATAAACTTTTGACAAAATAACCATGAACAGAAAAACTGTAATGAACGATAATGCAAGCAAAAGATTGAGAACCTGCACTGCCGATAAAGCAATTACTTCTAAATTAAGAAGTGAAATCAAAATAATTTCCAGAACAACCACGGTAAAAAAAGAATAAAACATCGCTTTGTGCCTTATAAATTTGTCCGTTCATCATTTCGCTGAAATTGTGGGGCAAGGTAGCTCAAACAAAAACACATAATAACTAAGGCAATATAGCTGTAACCCGTTAAAGGGAAGGTATCTTCAGCGATAATGTATACCGTAGTATGTAATCCTCCGAATATAATGAAAATAAAACCGATAAATAAATATGCTTTCCGATATCCCATCTATATCCCCCCTTCATATTTATTTCTTTAAATCTTGTTCCTCCAGAATAAAAATACTCTCAATTGTTGTTCCAAAGATTTGGCCTATATGTAAGGCAAGCGGCAAAGAAGGGTTATATTTCCCTTTTTCGATAGATATTACAGTCTGCCTGGAAACACCTAATTTCTCTGCTAAATTGTCTTGTGAATAACCATGTTCTTTTCTTAGATCTTTTAATATGTTTTTCAATTAGCTCATTCCTTTGCTAAGCTTACTTTCATTTTAATGTAAAGTAAACCATACATCAAGCTAACTTTACACATGTGTCGTTCATGTATTATCCCAAATAAAAAGCAACCCCAATTATGGAATTGCACATACATGTATATATGACTCATACTAAATTATAGAAAACCGTTCAGACTTAATTCGGCAACTACGCTCGTTGATAATGACCATTAAAAAATAGGACTATCGATATCTGTTTTACCTTTCGTCGTAATATGGCAGTTAAGGCTTTTTTGAAGGTCACATTCAAAACGGTCACAGACTACGGAATAGTAATTATTTCTATCTTCAAAAATTACCTTCATCACAGTTTCATTTTGTGAAGGCTCAATCTTTTTCACATCTAATGTAGAAGGCGCAATATCTAAATTATACCCTACATTTCTTTTTAAGTTTTCCAAATCAAATTTAGCCCTATTTATTTTTCTTGGTTTCCTGTGAGATGAATCCCTTTTGGATGACTTAATAAAGTCATATGCGGCATTCGAAGCTAGACCGATTAAAAAAGCAATTTCCCAACCGCTTGCCCCTTTTTCAAAATAGGAAATATGTTGTGATTTATATTTAACCTCTATCCCCTGCTCTTCCAGTTCTTCAACCAATTTTATATAATCTTCTTCCTCAAATTGCTCCAAATAATAATACTCCAACTTACCGATGCCTTCTTTATCTTTGGCTTGTTCAGGCACTTCATAATCAAAAGGTATTTCTTTGGCTTTAAATTGTTCTTCCAAACGTAAACCTATTAGTTCGATTAAATCCATAATATCTTCTCTATATTCCACATAAACATCCAAATAGTTTGAGTTTTCATACCCAGATATATTTGCCCTAAAACCATCATTGACTATCCTTGCAACCACCATTTTCACCTTATCATTTAACTTGCTTATCCCTAAAGAAGTATTTATTTTATATGAAGAAGCATATTCTCTGTAATTTTCCATTAGCTTTTCGTCAATATTAACCCAGTATAAATTAACATATGTAGTGTTATACATAAAAACCCCCTTAAAAAGCTTATTAACTAACGCTGTTCGACTTTACACATCAATATTATTGCATTTATAATAGTTCAAATAATCTCTATTTGAAAACTGAGGGATTATTTGACGGTTACTCCGCAACTGCGCCCGTTTATGGCACAGTCACTACCATTTTATCATAAATAAAAATATATAGTTTTTAAATGTAAATTAGTTTACAAAATAATTAAAATATGATATATAAAAAATAATTAGCATACACCTCTTTTAAGTGCCAAAAACTTTCTTTAAAGGAGTGATTGGGATGGTTGCAATGGTTCTTGATAGAAAAAATCCGTCACCTGTTAGGGAGAGTTCAAACTGTATGTTAATTCGTTATAAAAAATGCTACAGAAAAATTGCGATGGGTCTTCTTTCATTCACGTTGAATAAAAGAGATATCAAATCGTTACAAGAAATCATTGACCAATATGAGAATAATCCTAATTGGCATCTTTATCTTTGGAAACAGTCAAATAATATTATAGGAGCAATTGGTTTTAAAATTAAAAGTGACGTAAACGTGATTATCCAACACGTTTCAGTTAATCCTTCCTATAGAAGTGACGGAATTGATTACAAAATGATTCATGCAATAATCAAACAATGTGGTCACAAATATGACATTCTCCCAGTT
Organism: Amphibacillus sp. Q70; assembly: GCF_052055485.1. Taxonomy (GTDB): domain Bacteria; phylum Bacillota; class Bacilli; order Bacillales; family Amphibacillaceae; genus Amphibacillus. Next base: position 886,966 of record NZ_CP197171.1, read on the forward strand.
AATCGAAATCAAAATTTTTTCAATTGGTGTGTTAATAGGCAAATAGTCTATAACTAATAACAACCAAAGAAAAGCCCCGCGAAATTGACCGGGAGGCTTTTCTTGTACAACTTTATTCAATTTCAATTTTACGTGAATTATCCTTCACTGCTTGTTCATCTTTACCCACAGTGATTCTCAGCAATCCATCTTCTAGCTTCGCCTTTACATCATCGGTCTTGGCATTTGCCAAAAAGAGTGAACGCTGCATTGAATCGTAACGTCTCTCTTGATGAATATAGTTGTTATCTTCATCTTTCGTATCAACATTTTCTTCCCGGTTCACCGAGATAGTTAAACGACCTTCATCATTTAACGTGACATCAATATCATTTTTCTTTATCCCTGGAAGTTCAGCATCTACTAAATATTCATTATCTGTTTCCTGAATATCTACCTTGAACGGATCTGTAACAAGGTTTCTTCTGGCCAATGGAAAATCTTTAAAAGCATCATCAAAAAAGTCGTCAATCATGTTAAAAGGGTTTGTTGGTGTCACATTTGATACATTTCGATTTTTTCTATTGAAAGGTATTAAACTTGACATCATGACTCGCTCCTTTTCAAATAAATATTGACATTAGCACTTCATTTCAATACTAACAGAGGTGAATTTCATATTACAAAAAGAGATAAACTTTCAATTAAAATGCTTGCTAAGCCCTATCCAAGGGCACCCTTCCCCTCAACCAAAATCCGTTTGAAAAGTCTTCCATCATACTAAAAGGAATAAATTTAATCAGAATAAATCAACTCCTTTCTTCTGATATTTTCTCTGACTTAGCACTCGAACCATCCGAGTGCTAAGTTCTATTTTTTATATACCACATTTTAATATATTTATAAACATAATTATTGGAGTTACATTTTTATTAAATAATTTTTTATATCTTTTTACTTTTCAGACCAGCAAGTTAATGAATTGTAAATTTTCACTATGTGTTTATTCAAAAAAATCGGGTAAATAAAATGAAATGAACCAATTCTTATATTTATTGGAGGTGAGGTAATTGTTACGATTAACTGTTGGGCTTATTCCTTGTCCCGATACGCCAGAAAAATTAGCTAAAGGTTTCAAAAATAAATTACCTGAATTCTTATCTGCAAAGGTTTCAGATCAAGTCAAATGGTCTGTTGAAGTTACAACAGACCCTCTTATTGGCTCAGCTGAAGACACGCAAGAACTGATGGAGGAAACTGAGTCTATAAAAAAGCAAAAAAACTGGGATTTTGCCATATGTTTAACAGACCTCCCATTGTTTGATGATAAGGATTTGGTCGTGGCAGATGGTGATTATAATCGGCAAGTCGGGCAAATATCGATTCCAGCATTTGGATCTTTTCCTTTAACCGCACGCATAAGGAAAGTATTGCTACAAGTTGTAAAAGAGTTACACAGCCATCAATCGAATAATAGTATGAAAAAAACTGCTGCTACCGCAAAAGAAGGCATGTCTGATCGTGAAAAAGGCGCTGTATCCAGACAATTTTTGTTTTCACTGATTCGTCGTGAACATTCAACCCCTATGGGTAAAAAAATGGATCTGCATCTTGTTATTCGCCCACGTTTTCAGGCTAAACTGCGTGTTTTAGCGGGAATGACCTATGCAAATCGCCCATGGGGCATTATTCCATCATTTAAGCCTGTCGTTGCAGTGGCTTTTGCTACAGGGGCTTATGGCCTTATTTTCCCTACTTTATGGAAGTTAAGTGGAGCATTTGAACTTTTTCGCTTTTTGGGCTTAATGGTTGGTGCAATCTTCAGTATCGTGGTATGGATTATCATCTCGCATAATCTGTGGGAAAAGCCAGCTATAAATAATGATAAAGCTGTCAGAAAATTATATAACCGAACAACAGTAGCTACTTTAACAGTAGCAGTATTATGTTACTATATTACGCTTTTTGTATTATTCCTGCTGACAGTCCTTTTGTTTGTTCCGCCGGATTTATTTCAATCATTAGGTGATTTAAACGAATCTGTTAGCTTCTGGAATTATACAAAATTGGCCTGGTTGGCCACTTCCATAGCAACTTTTGCGGGATCAATTGGTGTCGGCCTTGAAAACGAAGAAATGGTACGAAACATTATGTATGGATACCGACAAAGCCAACGTTCCAAATACTATCGGGGTCAGCAAGATGAAGAAAGAAACGAAACCAAAGATGGTTAAAATAAGATACTCAATCTTGGACATAAAAAATAAGCCCCCGACACTTGATGTAAAAGGCTAAAGTAAATTAAATTATCAAGCTGCATCCTGGAACATCCTGTTGAATAAGCAATCTAAAAATTGGTTAATTGTACAGCTCCATGGATTTTGGATACCGCAATATTCAGTCTACAGAATACAAAAAATACGCAATATTGATAAAAAAAGTTAACAGTTGAAGAAATAGCGGTCTTGCCAACATAATGACAAAAAAACAACTCTAATCCATTTTCTTACAAAAATGACCTAAAAATAGCGTAGATGGATTCTACGATAAAATACTGCCCTAAGTGGGAGAATCATAGCTTCTAAAAGGGGTTTAATGAGGTGAGATTTTTGCGTAGAATTATAAAATTACCCCTTAACGAGCCTATAATAAGGATTCATATGGAAGAAAGTGGCTTAGAGCGGGTTAGATGTCAAAATGTCGGTAGGACCCCCTTATGTACAATACGCGCGCTGATACGGAAAGGCACCCGTTAAAGGAATAAAGTTGGTAATACCCAAGCCTGTGACCCCCCTGATGCAAAAGCTAAAACTGATTAGCCAGCTTTGTTATCATCATGATGTGCTGCAATAAGAATCCCACAACCAAACCCGGAATGACGCTTAATATTGGAAGCCAAATTGGACCGAGCAATATGCTGGATAAAGTTAGTTTAGATGAATAGATCGTTCCTACAGTCACAAAATAGGCTGAAAATACAAATGGTAAAAAGGAATATGGCTTTTTTCCGCCACCTGCATCTTTAAAGGCATCCCACATGGCAAAAAAGTATAAACAAGGATAGAACATGAGCCACTGATAATCTGCATATTGAATCGCTTTTTCTATTTCCCCATGAAAACTTAAAAGGATGACCTCGTTAAAGTTTCACTGTACGTTGACCAAAAACTCTAAGAAAATTAGTACAATCCCTTTGATGTATTTTTTATTTAATAATTGGCCAAAACCAGGTAATGCGATGCTCCACAGCAATTTATCCATTCATAAGACCTAACCCTTATCTCTTGCAATTTGATTTCGATCCGGTGCTTGGGGTGGTTTTTCCAACCATCGATTTTTAATCATAAGATTAGCACCATCTTCGGCGTATTTCGCAATTTCAGCTGTAAGACGTGTGTACGTTGCAATCAAGTCAGTCCTTTGACTGGTTCCAATTGCCGCCCCATATTGACCAATCCCGGCTGTGTTCATTGTTGTAATATGGAACATCATAAGTTTGTCCGAAAACGGAGATTCGGATGAATCCGTTGGTTGAGCATCCCATACTGACGGTGTTGAAAGATGGTCATTGTGCATAATTTTATTGAAAATATCCACGTGTTTTTCTGATATATCCCGTCCTCGTACCATATACTTTCGAACTTCTGGCGATTGGGCTACCTGACTAAATCCCATAATCAGCGCTGCACCCACCCTATTCCTTTCAATATTGTAATATAAATTCGTAATTTCAATGGCATTTAACGGGCGTTTGTCACTAAACCATCCCCCACTCAAATAATGTTGGTCGTTAATGTATTCGATTCTTTCAGGTTTGGGAATATAGGGGGCTCTTGAAAAAATCCCTTTTGTTAATTTTACTTGTGTGGCTTGATCCAGTAAGTCTGCAGATGTGCTTAAGTTTTGTTTAAAATATTGCACAATATCAGAACGTGCGGCATTAGATAAAGCCATCGTATAGGTAGTCATACCTAATTTCCCTAAATTTTGGATATACAAGAGAAAAAAATCATCGGTGTATAATCTTGGTGCGTTTAAATTCACATCCTGGGTTGAAAATCCATCGGGTACAGCAATTTGCTCATTGGTAAACAGGTTTTCGATAAATTGGACGTGTTGCTGGGATAAACTTAAAGCAAACTCCAATACAGAGCGTATGTCTTCATCTTCGACCTGGCTCAATGTATAACTAATAGTCTGTACAGCCATTGAATCGTTTAAATAATTACTCCAAAGACTTGCGATTTCTGCCGAGGTCAATTCAGGATTAGGCTGTGTATTCATAAAATATTCCTCCAAGGTTTTATAAATATCTTACCTTACCCTGCAAAATATTCATGACCCTTTTTGGTATTTTTGCTCATTGAATCAACAAGTAAGCCCCCGCTTGACCACGGGGCTTACTTTGACAGCCTTTGTCAATTTAATTTTCTGCCACGTCATTTCCATGTTTTTGTATATTTTTTCTGCTTTGATTAATCTTTTTATACAGGGCCATCACCCTTTCGTCCGGATGTTCCTCAAACGGACTAACATAAAATGATTCTTCTAGCCGTGACATCAAAACACCAAGCATTTGATTTTTACGTTTTGGAGGCAAATGTGACTTAATAAGAGCCTCGTATTGTTCTTGTATCACTTGTAAAATCATGTTATATCACCCCCATTTATTAAGGGACCCCCTACATTAAGTAATGTAGGGTTCGAGGGGTAACAGCGTTTTGTGACCTATTCGATTTCTATCCTATGCGTGCTATCGTTATTTACCTGTTCTTCTTTGGTCACATTAATTTTGAGCAAACCATCTTCCAACCTTGCACTGACGCCATCTGGTTTGGCGTTTTCCAAATAGAGAGAACGTTGCATAGCCTCAGAACGACGTTCCCTGTGAATATAGTTACCATCTTCGTCTTTGCTCTCAACATCCTCGTTTCGATTTACAGCAATAGAAAGCCTACCGTCGTCGCTTAAATTGACATTAATGTCTTCTTTTTTTACCCCTGGAAGTTCAGCCTCAACCAGGTATTCGTTGTCGGTTTCCCTTACATCAACCTTGAATGGGTCTGTAGTCAAGTTTCTTCTAAGGGACGGAAAATCACTAAAGGCTTCATCAAAGAAGTCATCAATCATGTTGAAAGGATTCCTTGGGCTTGCACTAACCACATTACGATTTTTTCGGTTGAAAGGAATCAATCCAGCCATTATTAATCACTCCCTTTATAAAATTTTAATTGTTGTACTCATTCAGTTAATAAGTGATGATTTTTGTTTTAAATCATTGGGTTTCTGTTCGTAAACCACGGGTCATGAAAGAAGTCGCCAACCATGTTGATAAAATTCCCCGGCCCGTCTCTACTAAGACCTCGAACCCTTTTGTTGAAAGGAATCAATCTAGCCATCATTAACCACCTCTTTATGATGTTGTTGTTAGCACTCGGTAAATATGAGTGCTAACTTCTATTTTTTATGTACCACATTTTTATATGTTTGTAAACATGTTTTGCACAAAAAATTTTGTGTTTTGATCTTCTACAATCTTGGCCCGATTGTCGAATATCCTATTAATATTTTTCTATGATCGGTATCCATATTTCACTCTTAAATTTTGACGAGCTTGTGTCCTTATTTTCGTTCCATAGAATTTCAGGACCTTTTACTTGCTCGTAATTTGAAGAAGGGAACCACTCGGAATAAATACGTCCCCAGATATCCTGTAATGTTTCAGGAAATGGTCCCACTGATTCAAAAACAGCCCATGTTAGAGCAGGAACATCAAGTTGGGTAAAGTTATTAGGACATTCATTTGTTGTTGCAACACCAATATAATGATCAAGTTCTCCTTCTCCCTCCATTCTACCTTCTGAAAAGTTTACAGATGCACTAAGCAGTCCCACAGGTTCAACATTAGAAAGTTTTTTAAGTTTATTTATCGCTTCACTATCTAAACTTCCCCACATAGAGGCAATTTCTGGATTCACTCCGTTGAAAATAATAGGAACTCTTTTTTTAACACCAATGATGTTAAATGCCTTTCTTTTTTCAATTCGATAACTCAAAGCATCTCCTCCTTTGATGTCCAGTTGAAACGTTATACGTGGAAATGCTTTTAAAGACTCCCCACTTTTTACTTTAGAAGGATTTATACCATGTAGTTGGTAAAATGCTTTTGCAAATGAATCAGGTGAATGGTAACCGTATTTCATTGCAACATCAATTACTTTCGTATTACGATTTCCTAATTCAAGGCCTGCTAGGGTTAAACGCCTTCTCCGAATATATTCTAATAAAGTTACCCCAGATAAATAAGAAAACATCTTTTTAAAATGGTATTCCGAACTACGTGCGATGTTTGCTACTTCCGTCATATTTATTTCATTTTCAAGATTTTCTTCAATATAAGTCAGCGCTTTATTTAAATCCTTTAACAAAGCCAATTCATCACTCCCCTTCTATCTAAAATTATACCTTCTATGGGTAAAGTCACGCGACATTTCGTGTTCTATAAAAGGCTTATTTTAAATATCACTTCTTTCTTTTCTGTTAACCCGATAGAAATTGTTAATAAATTGTCGGGTTTATTTATTTTCAATTTGTTATTCTGTTCTCAGAAAGGAGGGTTTATATGGATTCTAAACACAAACATTTTAAAAAATATCAGAATCCTAATATACAATATGAGAACTTATTTTGCTACTGTATTAACAGGTCTAGAACAACTTTTAGTGGAAGAAATTAATGACAAACTGATAGAGGCACAGGTAATTAAAATAGCAAGAGGTAAAGTGTTCATAAAAACAAATTTAAATTTAGATCAATTAAAAACTTTAAAATTAGCGGACAATCTATATCAAGTGATTACCCGATTTGATGTTGGAATCCATCGTCCAGACTTACAACAATTGTACAATCAAATATATTGGCTCAATCTTAAAAAATTTCTAGGAAAAGGAAGTTTTTATGTAAATGTAAGTCGTAAAGGACAGCATACGTATAGCCGATTTGAAGCAGCACAAAAAGCAATAGAAGGGATTAAAAAAAGGTATCCACATAGAAAGATAGGCACTGCAAATCGGCATGACGTCGAATTCCGTTTGGATATTGAAGGTCATCAGGCGCTTTTTTCATTAAGGTTAACAGATGCAACCTATCGTTTTAGACAGCATCAAAGAAGTTTTACTGCTGCTTCTCTTTTGCCAACAGTTGCTCATGCAATGGTACGGCTTTCAAAACCTAAGGAAACAGATGTTTTTATTGACCCTTGTTGTGGGTCAGGCACCATCTTATCCGAGCGATTATCGTACCCTTTCACCTATGTTGGAGGTGGAGATATAGATAACAAAGCTCTGGCTGCGGCTCAAGAAAATCTCAAGAACTCTTTTGCAGAAGTAAATCAATGGGATGCCAGGGAACTAAAAATTGCGGATACGTCTATTTCAAAAATCGTAACAAATCTTCCATTTGGAAGACAAATTTCATTCGGATCTGAAACAAAGGAGATAAATCAAGCGATATTAACTGAAATATATAGAGTGCTTACACATCAAGGGACAGTCGTGATTCTTTCAGAGGGATGGAGTGAGATTTTACAGATAGCAGAAATTTTGGGTTTTTCCTTGATAGATAATTATAACTTAAGTCTTAAAGGGTTACATCCAACAATTTATGTCTTTAAAAAATAATTTTAATAAAAGGTACGTTTGAAAGGGTGGATATTAATTGGAATATAGATTTGTAAAAAAAACCCCCTTCAAGGTCGTTGGGTTTTTGGAAAATACACATACCAATGAAAGGGGAGTCTTTATCCCAAACGACAATCATTTTACTAAGGAACAATTTCGGCAATCTTTAGAACAACTATTAAATACAAGAGTAGACAACCTGTTACATGTAGCTGTCAACAAAACGGAACAATCAGTGGATTCTTATATCGGAATTGAAACAACGGCAATATGCCCTCCATCTCTTGTGAAACTGAAAATCCCTGAGCAAACATGGGCAGTCTTTGAAATAGGTTCTCTTTCTCCCCGTATCATTAACAAAACATGGTATGATTTATTTATATATTGGTTTCCTGTACATGGATACGAATTGGCCAATAATATAGAATTTTTTCGCGAAATGAAAGAGCGTCATAAATACGAGCTCTGGATCCCAGTTATAAAAAACAAATCTTACTAACACACAGATGATACTCCCCAACCCAATTTAAAACACTTTGTTAGAACTATTTAAAGGGGTAATTATGCATGAAATTTGAATTTGAAACAATTAAAAAAGATTATGGTGATTTTTCCAGTGATAGAGTATTAATTAATGCCCCTAGAACACCTGCATTTCCTGTGAGGATAGCAAGCGAAATTATGGCAAGATGTTTATCTTTCACAGACTCATCGGATGGTATCTCTATTTATGATCCATGTTGTGGTGGCGGTCATTTGCTAACTGTGATTGGATTTCTTTACAGCGCAAATTTAAATAAAGTATACGGCACAGATATTGATGCTAGGGCTCTTGATTATGCTAAGAGAAATTTAAACCTTCTTACAATGGAGGGGTTACTTCAAAGAAAAAAGAGTATTGAATGCAATTATAATAAATATGGAAAACAACCCCAATTGGAAGCGCTGCGTAGTGTAAATCGATTAGCATCTATGTTAATCGATTCTAATAAATCTCTAAAGGATATTCAATGTTTAAAGTGGGATATCACAAGTACTAAGCCTCCATTATCGAGAGAGATTAATATCGTTATTACCGATTTACCCTATGGAAACATGGCCCATTGGGAAGGAATAATGAAGAATAACCCTACTGAACAGATGCTTAATAATATTTATCAGATTCTTGATTTAAATAATTCCGTTGTCGCTATTGTCTCTAATAAGAAACAAAGAATAAAGCATGAGTGCTTTAAGCAAGTTAAGCGTCTTAAACACGGTAAAAGACAATTCACGTTTTTACGCCCACTAAAATTTTAATCCTTTGAAGTTTAAGTGTACAAGTGTAGCTTTGGAATAAAGTTTTATCAAAACGGATTCTTGTCTTGAATGAGTGTGAAGTTTTTATAAAAAATTGATCGTTTTTTATCTATGATATTCAACAATCGTGCCCGTTAACAAATCAATTCCAATAAGAGATCTCAGGTATTCTAAAATTTCTACTTTACGTAAAGACTCGGTATGACCTAATAAACAGTAAATAAAATCGATCAGTTCTTCACAAGTATAAAAATAAGCTGTTGCGCAGTATAAAGTCTACTACTAATAAAAATAGTTGTTTCACAATCTCTGAGCCCATTGTGGAACAACATTATTGTAAAAGAAATATCTTTATTGCTACTGATCTATGACATTTTTATATTAGAATTCACATATTGTTAAGTAACAATAAAGTTGTTGACTTTTTTCAGATGAGAAGCCACATTTCTCCGTTGAAAAATGCGGCTAGTTCAAATTAAAGTTCTTTAATTTTATTCAATAAAAGCACTCTGATAATTGAAGACTATTTAAAATGACAACCCTTATAAATCTTGAGAAAGTCGGACCATATCGATAACTTGGATGCCATTTTCATATATTGGTTCATCATAATGCCTAACAAAAAAATCACGATCAATTGAAGTCATTCTAAAACCGCATTTTTGATATAGTGCCAATTGAACAACTCCTGAATTGCCAGTTCCAATTTCAATGGTCTTATATCCATCACGTTTTGCTGTTTCAACTGCATGGAGGACAAGTTGCTTTCCATAACCATTACCATGATATTCTTCATTCACTGCCACATTTACAATTTCTACTGTTTCTGGTCGAGTTAGAATAAGGACATAAGTTCCTATAATTCTTCCATCAAGATTCATAATAAAGCACTTACCTCTTGAAATATATTCTCTGACAAGCTTTTCCGATGGATCTGCCAACAATAATAACTCTAATGGCAATTCCTCATCCTTATTTAATTCTCTTATCAATTTACACACCTCAGTTTTCACTTTTATTTTTAAATCCTAGTCAAAATACCAAATTTCATTTAATTACTGTTGAATGATAATAAGGTTTTTGCTCAACTATGTATTAAGAGACCGGTTGCCACTATATAGTGTACCCTTTGTAAAGGACATTTTAATTGCGATTCTAAATATGGATGGTCTTTTGTTTACTCAAAATAAAAAAACAATTGCTTCAAAAATCCAGTACAATAAGTTATTCCATTAAATGGCCCGATTGAAGCGCAGCTCCTGTTCAAGAACTGCACCCGTTTGTTTAACATCGATTAACTGCTCATTAAACAATTTGCACCCTTGTCTTGCTTATTAAAAAAGAACTGCCCAGGGTAAGGGATGCATATAAGATGACCAATATGAAAATCATGAATTGAAAATATTTATCAGTAAATACCTTTTTGGTACATCATTTATCTATAACCTTCTGCATTGGCAGGTTTATCAGCCTCCTGAACTTCAACTAAATACCTCCAACAATCAGGCTTAGAACCATCAAGATCAGTGAACCCATAAACCTGTGCAAGCTTTGCGCTTGACAGAGATTGGCCGTTCCAACGTGATACTTTTGGGTCTCCAGCAAGAGCTGCCACAGCACGTCCCACATAACGTGGCGTTTCTGAGATAACGAAATGAGGTTCCTTCTTAGTAGCGTCACGCCAGTTTTCTTCCTTGACACCATAATGATCGAGCATGATTTCGGATCGCATCCAGCCTGGGGTTAAGGAGACCGCTGTGCAATAATGCTGTTCTAATTCGCGAGCGAGCCCTTCCGCTATACGGATGACTGAGCTTTTCGCTAGATCATAAAACATTGGTGATCGATAGTTCTTACTATTATACTCTTTCGTACCATCGGTCATTTCAATGACAAGTCCCCCTTCGTTTTTGATGAGCAACGGCAATGCATAGTGGCTCGTAACCAAATGAGTATCGATAGCTAAACGAAGCATTCTTAAACCTTTTTCGAGCGAATGCTCCCATACACTCGCATTATTCCAGTCAACGAGATATTCACCGCCCCAAATATCATTTACAAGTATATCTAATTTCCCGTATTCTTTCTCAATTCTTTCAATCAAGGTCTGCACTTGTTCAGGTACCAGATGGTCAACTTGAACAGCAATTCCGACTCCACCTAAATCATTCACTAATTCTGCTGTTTCTTCAATCGTTTCAGGCCTCCCGTATTCAGAAAGCTCATTTCGTGTAGTACGACCAGTGATATAGACAGTAGCTCCTGCAGCCCCTAACTCCATTGCAATACCACGTCCTGCACCTCTTGTTCCACCAGCCACTAAAGCGATTTGACCTTTTAAAGACTTCATTTACATTCTCCTCACTTTACATTATTAAAGTATCTTTCAATTGATACTTTTTGTAATATCTATAGTATAATCTATAATGTTGACACCTTATGTCATATAAAAAATTTTTAATATATTTAGTTAGGTGGTTATCAATGCGGGCAGACAGACTTATTACCATAATATTGTTGCTACAAAATAATGGAAAATTAACAACGAAGGCATTGGCGAAGGAGCTGGATGTGACAGAGCGTACAATCCATCGGGATATGGAAGCCTTGAGCAGAACCGGCATTCCGGTTTTTGCAGAGCGCGGGAGACACGGAGGCTGGTCAATACTTGAGAGCTATCGTACAAATTTAACAGGACTAAAAGAATCTGAAATTCGTACACTATTCGTTTCTCCTTCTACGCAATTGCTTGATGATCTGGGCATGACCCATACATCCGAGGAAGCAAGGAATAAACTGATTGCTTCGCTCCCTGCAAATTACCGTAAAAACGCTAAAGACGTCTGGAATCGTATTCATGTAGACATGAGTACATGGCGTAAACAGAAAGAAAAGATAATGTCGTTTGAAGTCCTTAAAGACGCCATATGGAAAGAAAATAAATTAAAAATTGAATATCAGCGGGCAGATGGAAAAACGAATGCACGTGTTGTAAGACCACTTGGACTTGTAGCCAAGGGAAGTCGTTGGTACTTCATTGCTTCCAAAGAGAACGATGAAAAACGAAATTACCGGGCATCACGAATTTTATCAGCAATACCTATGGAAGAAACATTTGAAAGACCTAAAGACTTCAATCTTGCTCAGTATTGGGAATCATCAACAAAGGCTTTTATTGAGAATTTACCTAAATACGAAGTGCGGGTAAAGGTTATGCCTTCTATCTTGACGCGGCTAAAATACTCGGGTCAATTTGTTCAAATTGTTGAGGTTGAAAATAAAACTCAAGGTGATTGGATATCAGTTAAGCTTTCTTTTGATACCGAAGACGAGGCAAAGAGCCATATATTGGGATTTGCTGATCAAATAAAGGTGATTGAACCAAAAGAATTACACGATAAGATTCTTAAAATGGCTGAAAGCCTTGTAGCATTTTATAAGGATGGAAAGTGATATCCATGTTGATCAAAAGTTAATATGATCAACATGGTTGGACTATCTATATCCTAATTTCACACGTATCTCGGAGTATCCCAATAGATTCTTAGCTGTATTCTTATTCAATTAATTGGCCCTTTTATGAATAGTGATTATTTATAGCCCACTTGCATGTGTCCCATACTAATTGTTTAATTAATTTTAACACAAAAGGTAATATTCGGAGTACATTGCAAGTAAAAAAGTATCACCTTTAAAAATACTTGCTATAAAAATCATGTCTTAATTTTCCACTGAGATGAGCGTAAATTCTTGTTGTTTCACTCTTTTCATGACCAAGAAGGCTTTGAATTACTTCAAGAGGAGCACCATTGTTTACCATGTGTGTGGCAAAACTGTGACGCAATTGATGTGGATGAATCGTTTTATTGATTCCAGCACGATTAGAAATACGTTTAACAATGTGTCTCAAGGTATCTACACTCATACGTCTTATAGGTTTACGCTCAGTGACAAATAAACAGGGTTGGTTATCATCACGTTCATCTAAATACCTTTTTAGCCAAATCGCACAACGTATATTAAAATAAACTTCTCTTTCCTTATCGCCTTTGCCATGCACGATCACCGAGTTTCCAATAAAATGAATATCATCACGATTTAATTTCGCAACTTCTCCAATCCGACAGCCAGTCGAATAAAAGAATTCAAACAAAGCATTTTCCATCGATGTATAACATCCTTCTCGAAGGTGTTCAATCTCATGCGCGGAAAGAAACTTTGGAATTCGCTTGCCTAACTTTGGTTCTTTTAATTTAGCAGCTGGATTTTTTAAGATATAACCTTCCTCATGGATCCATTTAAACAACGATTTAATGAATCGTACACGATGACCTAAACTAGATGGTTTTAAATGTTCTCCAGCTTCGACCAGGTATTGTTTCAGATTTTCTGTGGTTATATCGCCTATTCCGATATCACCGAAGTAACGCTTTAAAAGATTACATTGAAAGCCATACACCTTCAAAGTAAGAGAAGAATAGCCTTCAATTCTTTTATCAGAGTGGTATTTTTCCCATGCTTCAGACAATAACATGTTTTCACGCTCCCATACTATGAATCAATTAATTTGATTTCAGTATGGTCTGCTTAAACATCCTTTATTCAACAATCGAATTAAAAATACATCCCTAGATCAATCGCAAAAACACAACTGAGACGCCTATCCTAATTCTAGATAAGCGCCCGTTAAAGGAATAATTTCAAACGGATACCGTTAAATAAGAGATCTCAGGTATTCTAAAATGTCCAATTTACGTACAGGGTCGGTATGACCTAATAAACAGTAAGTAAAATCAATCGATTCCAATGTTTTGATTAAACTTTTTAGTTTTTGCAAGTCGAGGTAATAATTATTGAAAAAGTCTTCGCTTGTTGCATCACCGATAAATAGTATTTTTTCTTCGGGAATATAAATTAATAGAGAATCATCTGAATGCGGAGCTTCCACGTGAAATATTTCTGCTGTTATTTCTCCCAAATCCAAATACAGATCTTGATTTACAACTAAATCGGCAGTAGTAATCATGATCTCACTTAAATTCTCGTACTCATTCCTAAATTCTTCTTGTTTAAAATCAGTATCTATTCCTTGTTCGATTCTCGCCTTCATTGCTTCCTCTGACCATTCATACCTCTGCAATTCTTTTAATTTTTCATTTGTTTTTTTATGGGCAATTTTAAATCCCTTGGCAGCACTCATACCAAATGTATGATCCCAATGCCAATGGGTTATTACTACGAAATTGGGCTGGTCCAAGTTATGTTTTAAAAGACCTGTATTAAACGCTTGGACATGTTTTGGTGACGTCCCGGCATCAATCATTAAGCTATAATTATTGCCTTTGACATATCCTAATAAAGGACGATCATAATCAGGGTTATGAGGTAAATAAAATATTCTGTCAGTCAGCTTTTTTAGTTCCATATGTAATCCCACCTTTCAGGTAAAAGTTCTTCTAAAGTAGTTATTTTATCGTTAGGCAATAACACTTGGCACTCCAAATTACTATCGTCAATTTGACTCAGTAACTCTCGACAACGACCACATGGAGGCAAAATCACCCCATTTTCATAAACTGCAACAATTTTTGTTATTTTACTTTCACCTGCGGTAATCATAGATGAAACAGCACCATGTTCAGCACAGAATCCAATAGATGTAGGAACAGTAATGGAGACGCCTGTAAAGACGTTTCCTTTATCTGTTAATAAAGCTGATGCAACATGACCAGCTTCACCATTTCTAGAAATTTTTCTTGGATGCAAAGTATTTCGCGCAATTTCGTATAATTCATTCATTGAAATCATATGAAGACAACACCTCTGTAAAAATTAATAATGATTTCGAGACTACATATAGTATACATACCATCATACCAATCTTCAACATAATGGCTCGATTGAAGCGCAGCACCTATTCAAGAACTGCGCCCTACTCTTGAACACACTTGTTTGTCAATAGCACCTTATTAAGTAGAACTAAATATTCTTCCGATGATCCATTTCCGATTCCACATTTTATTCATATAGAAACTCCACACGTCCAATAAAGTCTGCTACAGTGTAGGGTTCGAATGGTTCTATGTAGATCGCTTCAGCATCATCTAAAGATTCCTGAGCAAGTTGTCGATACCCCTCTTCTGATTGATCTTCTTGATGATAATGTAATGGTATAGGATATCTTACGATAGTTCCATCACCGTGAGACGAGTACGTTATGGTTCCGGCTGCCATCCCTTGATTGGTTAAACTTAAATGAGTTACGTCATTAGGATAAGGAACTTCATCAGAAACTTCTGTAGGATCACCAGCGGAATTATAAGTTACGTCAACAACAGGAACACCCCACTCATCTTCCCACATAGCCCATTGATCTAAAGTTGGCTCTCCATATATTGTCATAATGATTCGGGCATAATCTATTTCTGATTGGGTATAGTGAGTTTGTAGATCTTGATTAGACATTGAATAAAAAGAATCATCATTTGTAACTGAATAAAGAATTTTTTTATCACCGTCATGCCGTAATTCAAATTGTTCAGTTCCACTTTCACTATGAAGTCCCCACATCTCATTTTCATCACTATCTAAATCAAGTGTTAAAACATTTCCTTCTATTGTTTTATCTTTAATAGTAGAAGTCATATCAAAATCCCAACGATTAAAGCTTTGATAATAATCGTCTTCTACCACTATTATATCTGACATATCTTTTATAGAAGTTTTATAAGGCTCTCCTGAAAAGATAACATATATTCCTTTAAAATCTTCATATGTATATGCTTGCTCTTCTGCATTTTCTTCATTTGAATCCGCAAGTTCTGGATTCTCAATTACTGTTTCTTCTCCTTTTTCTATTGGGTAATCTGCTACTTCTTTACTACCAAGAGTATAGATTCCTATAACGCAAAATAGTACGCCAAAAATTACTATCACCCAAACCAACCATTTCTTATAAAATGGCTTCGATGGTCTAGACCTAATTTGATTTCCATATTCATCATAATATTTTTTCTTTGTCATTAGTTTTCCCCTTATTTATTTTCTTCTTTTCAATCGACACAATTCTAACACTATATTAAACAATCTGGCCCGATTGTTGCATTGTCACAATTCAGCTAATCAATACAATAGTATCAAACTTCTTTATAAATATCGAACTTTGATTTAAATAATCCAACTTTATTATAAATTATCAATCTTTATTTCAAAGCTACACTTTTTCTATAAATTATTTGTTTGCTACTTGTATGTTACGTGTATGCTACGTGTGAATTTTCCCCTGTTTTTAGAGCCCCGCATATACAGTAAAATCCCCCAACCATAGGTGGTTGAGGGATTTGCAAGTGTTGATTTATTAACGTTTTGAGAACTGAGGAGCTCTACGCGCGCCTTTAAGACCTGGTTTTTTACGTTCTTTCATTCTTGCATCACGAGTTAAGAAGCCAGCGCTTTTAAGTGATCCACGGTATTCTGGATCTACTTCTAATAATGCACGAGCTACACCATGACGAATGGCTCCAGCCTGTCCTGTGAAGCCTCCACCGTGTACATTAACTAAAACATCATAGCTACCTTCTGTTTCTGTTGTTGCTAAAGGCTGTTTAATAATTGTACGAAGTGTTTCATATGGGAAGTACTCTTCCGCATCACGATTATTTACAGTAATACGTCCAGTTCCTGGGACTAAACGTACACGAGCAGTTGATTTTTTACGGCGTCCGGTTCCGTAGTATTGTACTTGTGCCACTATCCATTACCTCCTTTAAATTATCCGCGAAGTTCGTAAACTTCTGGTTTTTGAGCATGGTGATTGTGTTCCGCACCACGATATACATGTAATTTTTTAGCTGTTTGACGACCTAGTTTACCTTTTGGAAGCATACCTTTAATTGTCAATTCCAACATTCTTTCTGGGAATTTTTCACGCATTTCGCCAGCTGTTTTTGATTTAAGACCACCTGTGTATTCTGAGTGACGATAATACATTTTATCGTCTAGTTTATTTCCTGTCAGCTCAATTTTCTCTGCATTAATAATAATAACGTGGTCACCAGTATCCACATGAGGAGTGAATGTTGGTTTATGTTTGCCGCGAAGAATAGCTGCTACTTCACTTGATAAGCGTCCAAGTGTTTGACCTTCAGCATCAATTACAAGCCATTTACGTTCAATGTTTGCATCATTTGCCATGAAAGTTGTCCGCATCCTTGTTACCTCCTAATTTATCGTTATCTTTACAATCGTTTTTTTATAAATTCATTTGGTTTACTTTTATATTCTACACAATTAACTTTCCGGGGCTAATCGTGGTATAGAAATAAAATGCCATAGACCATCATATAATAAATCCTTATTAAAGTCAATAGCTGTACTGGTTATTCCTCTATTTTATGAATGATTTTAGCCTTTATTTTGAATATTTAACATGGTCTAAGTATAGACCTTGAGCAGGGGCCGTTTTCCCAGCGGCGCCACGATCTTTACTCTTGATGATTTCACGTAAACTATCAGGAGCTCGTCGTCCCAAGCCCACTTCGATCAACGTTCCCACAATAATTCGAACCATATTATAAAGAAATCCATTACCTGTAAAAGAAAGAATGAGATATGGATCTTTTTTCGTACAAGAGGCTTGCGATATCGTCCGAATCTTACTGCCTTTCACATAGCTATTGGCTGCACAGAAAGAAGTAAAGTCATGTTCCCCAATGATATGCTGACAAGCGTGATTCATTGCTTCAACATTAAGGGTTTGCTTAATATAGGTGCTATATTTAGTCTGAAAAGGACTTGGATCTTCCGCATTTAAGATAACATACTTATAGGTTTTTGCTTTTGCACTATATCGAGCATGGAATTGATCAGCAACCTGTTCAACTTTTTTTATCACAATATCATCTGGTAAAATAGCATTCAAAGCTTTTTTCCAATTTGCCTCAGGAATCATCAGCTGACTATCGAAATGAAAGACCTGCTCATAAGCATGAACACCAGCATCTGTACGACCCGAAGCTGTTATTTTAACTACTTTTCCTTTATGCATTCGTTTTAAGGCTGATTCTATCACTGATTGAATCGTGATTTGATCTGGCTGAATTTGATAGCCTGCATAATTTGAGCCGTCGTAGCTTACTGTTGCTAAAAATCGCATCGAAAATCTCCTTACTGCCTAAATAAAAATAAACCCATAATGACAAGGGCAAAGATAAGAAAAGCAAACCAATCTTGTTTGGCGATATTTAGTTCCCTTAACTTCGTTCGCCCTTCTCCACCTTGATAACCCCTTGCTTCCATTGCCATCGCAAGTTCCTCTGCTCGTTTAAATGCACTGACGAATAGTGGGACTAGTAAAGGAACGACAGCCTGAATTCGTTCTTTAATAGGACCTGTTTTAAAGTCAACACCTCTTGATGCTTGAGCCTTTGATATTTTTTCGGTTTCTTGCATAAGAGTTGGAATAAATCGTAACGAAATCGACATCATCAAGGCCAACTCATGAACAGGAAATTTAACCTTCTTTAATGGATTAAGTAAGGTTTCAATGGCATCTGTAATCTCAATCGGTGTTGTTGTTAACGTTAATAACGAAGTCACTAATATTAACAGAAAGAAACGTAAGGAAATAAAAGTTCCCTGAATAATGGCTTCAGAATAGATTGGAAAACCGATGATTTCAAATAAAATTTGCCCTTCTCTGGTAACAAACAAATGTAAAATAAATGTAAAAACAATTAAGAACCAAACAGGTGTCAGCCCTTTAGCAATAAACTTTAGTTTGATTCTAGTTAATAAGGCACTACTTACCGCAAATAATGTTAACCAAACATAGCTTAGGGCATTATTTGCAAAAAAGACAAAAATAATAAATAGAAAGATCAGCATAATTTTTGTTCTTGGATCAAGTCGATGAATCTTTGATTCACTCGGCACATATTGACCAATGATTAATGAACTAGCCATCTTGATCCCCCTCTGCTAAAATCTTTGTTAATTCTTTTGCTAATTGTTCAATGGACTGATTTCGATATATTATGTCGCTTCCAAATTTCGCTTGGAAGTCTTGAATAAACTGAATAATTTCCGGTGTGTCTAATTGAACCTTTTCTAATTCTTGCTTTTTCACAAAAATATCTGCTGGCTTTCCTTCAATATACTTTTGGCCGTTTTCCAAAATAATTACGTGATCAGCATATTTTAAAGCATCCTCCATACTGTGCGTCACAAGAACAGTTGTCAAGCCTTTGCGTTGATGGAGCTCAGCAAACATATCCATAATTTCTTGTTGTCCTTTTGGATCTAACCCTGCAGTTGGTTCATCAAGAACTAATACCTCTGGTTCCATTGCTAGTATTCCAGCAATGGCAACTCGTCGCATTTGTCCACCACTCAAATCAAATGGTGAACGCTGAAGCAGGTCTGATGATAAATTCACCGCCTCCATGACTTCCGGTATTCTTTGCTTAATGTCCTCTTGACTGATACCAAAATTCGCAGGTCCAAAAGCGATGTCTTTTTCAATGGTTTCTTCAAATAATTGATGTTCCGGATACTGAAAAACAACGCCGACCCGTCTGCGCAGCTCTTTAATATTCTCCGTCTTTTCACCGGCTTTTAAATGAAATTCCCCAACTTGAACTTCTCCTTCAACAGGCCGTAGCAATCCATTTAAGTGCTGAATTAAAGTCGATTTCCCTGAGCCAGTATGACCAATGATGGCAACATACGATCCTGATTTGATTGAAAAAGTTAAATTTTTCAAAGCTTGATATTCAAACGGGCTATTAGGTTGGTAGATATAATTTACTTGCTTAAACGATATGTCCATAATTCATCTAATAACTCCTTTTGATTTAATGGTTGTTGATTGAGTGAAATCGATTCTTTCTGTATAGCATTAGCCAATTTTGCAACAAAAGGGACATCTAAGCCAATTTCACGCAAGGCAGCTTCTTTGCTAAATAAGTCTCTTGGCTCTGTTTCTAGCCATACTTCTCCCTCATTCATAACAATCACACGATCTGCTTGAGTAATTTCATTTAAGTCATGGGTGATCGTAATTAAACTCAGCTGATTAGTCTGTTTAAGGTCATTCACAGTTGTGATAATTTCTTTCCTTCCTTTAGGATCAAGCATTGCTGTTGCCTCATCAAGTATAATGACATCGGGTTTGACAGCTATCACCCCAGCAATAGCCACACGCTGTTTTTGACCACCTGATAGTCGGTGAGGTTCATGCATTAAATAGTCTGACATTCGAACAGCTTTTAAGCTTTGATCTATAGCTTCAATCATTTGGCTTCTTTCTATTCCTCGATTTTCTAAACCAAACGCTACATCATCACGAACAGTCGTCCCAACAAACTGATTATCTGGATTTTGAAAAACCATCCCTACCTTTTTTCGAACATCCCATATTGTATCAGCCGTAAGCTTGATGCCATGTATAATTATTTCACCTTGGTCAGGAAATAGTAAACCATTCATTAGCTTAGCAATTGTGGATTTCCCCGATCCATTATGACCAATGATTGCTACCCATTCATCTGACTTAATGGTAAAAGTAACATCTTTTAAGACCCAAGGTTGATCGTCTGTATATCGAAAAGAAACATTGCGAAATTCGATTTGATTTTGATTCATTGGGCTCCCCCCATATTGCGACAAATTATTTCCCGGGAAATGTGTTCATTAGGAAATAGTTTGATTATTTTTTTGAGCATTAAGCTTATCAACAGGTCTTTACGGCGGGTGAATAATCACACTAAGGAAAATAACGAAGCATTCATATCGCAAAAAATAAGTGTTTTAGCTTATTCTGAGTACCAGCCTCAAAGCTTGATGGTAAAGGTCCTCATCCTACTTATACTATCATCTATAAATAATTTGCATGTTGATAGCGAAAAATATCTCTAATTGTTTATTTTAGCACATCTTATCAAGATTTAGCTGATTATTTTAATAGCTCAGCTAATCATTTCCATTTGACCATCGATTAATCCGTATTCTTAATTATCTTCTACCTAAACAGATATTGCAAGTCAACGTACTTAGATATTTCTACTTAACTCTCTTCTCTTTTTATAAATAGACTTATTTTTAAATTTGCATACTAAATGACCAACTTAACTTTCGCAACTAAATTCTCAAGTTAAGTTTAAATCGCTAAAAAAGAGTTCAACCTTTGTTGATAGCCCTTGACTTAAGGATATAGAAAAGTCTTGTTAATATTTATAACAGCTTCCTTACAAAACCAAACTTCAATCCGTGGGAGTTTAAGTCTTTTCAGTGCGGCGGGTAATCGTGCTAAAGAGCACTTCGAATTATTTACACCGCTAGAATAGGTACTCTGCTTATTCCAAAGTCTCAGCAGACAGGGATTCAACCTAACATTTCGATGATGTTAGAGAGTACAAACACCCGCCTTAGTGGGTCCTCAGCTCGTATTAAAACAGCAATAATTCGACCTCACAAAGCAACACCGCCTCTGGAAAACAAAGATCGTTAAGATCACAAAAAAAGGGCTTGGATTCACCTCTCACGGAGACTTTATCCTGCCCTTCATTCATTTTATTCAGTTAGACTAACTCAATAATCGCCATTTTAGCACCATCACCACGACGTGGTCCAAGTTTTAATACACGTGTATAGCCACCTTGACGATCTTCATAACGTGTAGCGATATCGTTGAATAATTTTTGAACTGCGTCTTCAGTTTCGCTAGCATCTTTCTTATAAAGAAATGCTGATGCTTGACGACGAGCATGAAGGTCACCGCGTTTACTCAATGTAATCATTTTCTCTACTGCAGAGCGTAAATCTTTTGCTTTTGCTTCTGTCGTTTCTATACGTTCATGAATAATCAAGTCAGTTGCAAGATTTCTTAGTAATGCTAAACGAGTATCAGTCGTTCTCCCAAACTTTCTAGCCATCGACTACCCCTCCTTTTTCGGAATCTGTCCCGTCGGTTTCTATGACTACTCTTCTGTTCGTAAGCCGAGTTCTAAGTCTGCTAATTTATGTTTCACTTCTTCAAGTGATTTTCGTCCCAAGTTACGAACTTTCATCATATCATCTTCTGTTTTTGTTGTAAGCTCTTGTACAGTATTAATACCTGCGCGCTTCAAACAGTTATAAGAACGTACAGATAAGTCTAATTCTTCTATTGTCATTTCTAATACTTTTTCTTTTTGATCTTCTTCTTTTTCAATCATGATTTCAGCATTTTGTGCCTCATCCGTTAAGCCAACAAAAAGATTCAAGTGTTCAGAAAAGATTTTTGCGCCCAATGAAATAGCTTCTTCAGGACGAATACTTCCGTCTGTCCAAACATCAATTGTTAGTTTATCAAAATTTGTTATCTGACCCACACGTGTATTTTCAACTTGAAAGGTGGCACGTGAGACTGGGGTGAAAATCGAGTCAATCGGAATAACACCGATTGGTAGATCATCATGATTATTGACCTCAGCTGGACGATAACCACGACCAAGTTCAGCTGTCATCTTCATGCGAAGTGTCCCATTGTTTGACAATGTAGCAATGTGAAGATCCGGATTCAAAATTTCTACATCACTATCATAAGTAATATCCGCAGCTGTAACAACACCTTCACCTTGCACATCAATTTCTAGCGTTTTGACATCTTCAGAATAAATATTTAATGCTAGTTTTTTTAGATTAAGAATAATAGTTGTTACATCTTCTACAACACCTTCAATTGTTGAGAATTCGTGAAGAACACCATCAATTTGCACAGATGTTATAGCTGCACCTGGAAGTGAGGACAAAAGAATACGACGTAGGGAGTTTCCTAGAGTCGTTCCATATCCACGCTCTAATGGTTCTACAACAAACTTTCCGAAAGTAGCATTATCATTGATCTGTACAGTTTCAATCTTTGGTTTTTCAATTTCGATCATTTATAAAAACCCTCCTTTGAACGTCGAAACCCCGGTTAGACCTATCTTGTTGTCTAACCGAAATTCCTCAGGTAGGCAGTTCCCATTTCTGCACTATCTTCTATTCGTATATTTTTTGTCTGTCAGTTCCGATCTGGTTGAGACTGGTTAAAGCTAGTCATCCTAAAACGTACTACTTTAAACGATCATAATCCATTATAGACATACTGACAAATTCTATACGGATAAAATTAGACACGGCGACGTTTTGGCGGGCGGCAACCATTGTGAGGAACTGGTGTTACATCAACAATGGCAGTAACCTCTAATCCAGCAGCTTGAAGTGAGCGAATTGCTGCTTCACGACCTGCGCCAGGACCTTTTACGGTTACTTCTAATGTTTTCAAACCATGTTCTTGGGCTGCTTTAGCTGCTGTTTCAGAAGCCATTTGAGCAGCAAATGGTGTGGATTTACGGGATCCTTTGAAACCAAGTGCTCCAGCACTACTCCAGCTAATTGCGTTACCTTGAACATCAGTAATTGTAACGATTGTATTATTAAATGTTGAGTGGATATGTGCAATACCCGCATCAATATTCTTTTTCACACGTTTTTTACGTGTATTTCTTTTCTGAGCCATTAGATCGCTTGACCTCCTTTAGTGCTTATTTTTTATTTGAAATTGCTCGGCCGCGGCCTTTACGTGTACGCGCGTTGTTCTTAGTCTTTTGACCACGAACTGGCAAACTACGACGGTGACGTAATCCTCGATATGAACCAATTTCAATAAGTCGTTTAATATTCAAAGAAACTTCTCGGCGAAGATCCCCTTCAGTTGTGTATTCATTGACTACTGTACGAATACGACCTAATTCATCTTCAGTTAAATCGCGAACACGAGTGTTTTCAGAAACATTTGCTTCTTTAAGAATTTTCTCTGCAGTTGATTTACCAACACCATAGATATATGTTAATGAAATAACTACCCGTTTTTCACGCGGGACATCAATTCCTGCAATACGTGCCATACTTATCATGCACCTCCTTATTGATTAGCCTTGTTTTTGTTTATGCTTTGGATTTTCACAAATTACCATTACTTTTCCTTTACGACGAATAACCTTACATTTTTCGCATATTGGTTTTACAGATGGTCTTACCTTCATCGTCTATACCTCCTCTATTATCGGAGTTAATCGTTATTTATAACGGTACGTAATACGCCCTTTTGTTAAATCGTACGGAGAAAGTTCAACCGTTACTTTATCTCCCGGTAAAATTCGAATAAAGTGCATGCGAATTTTACCTGATACATGAGCTAATACGGTGTGCCCATTCTCTAATTCCACTTTAAACATTGCATTCGGTAATGTGTCGGTAACAGTACCTTCCACCTCAATTGCATCGTCTTTCGCCATCAAGTTGATCTCCCTTCTTTAAATCAGCCACTATTTCTTTGACAAATTTTGATATAGCAAAACGCAGCTTACCATTTGTAACGCGACCAGTTCCTAGAAGGCTATTTTGAACCTCAGGAGAAATATAATCAGTTAGAATAATATGATTGAAATTTTTCTTCTTCGGCCGATCATACTTCCGTTTCTCTCCGTCTGCGAGCAGAACAAAGCGATCATCGACAACATTAATGATAATGGCATATTGGCCTGCTTCTCGTCCTTGCGAAATTTTAACAACTTGACCTATCTCGGGACGCGACTCCGTTTCATTCAAACATGATCACCTTCACTTAAGTTTTTGTTATCAATTAGCATAACAAACTTATTCATTGTAAAACATGTTTTATCAAAGTTACATTTTACCATATTTAGTATCACCCGTCCAATTAGAAGCTTGTTGAATGGTAGTTGACCATCAATTGGATAAGTGTACATCCATTCTTTTATCATTTGAGATTTGCAAAGTTGCTTCATCTCAGAACAGTCATTCTTAAAATGCTATATCATAAGCATAATGACCAATGCATTTTTTCATTTTAAAATTAAAATATTTTATTTGGTACTTATAGGACTTTGAAACTGTCTTATTTCATACCTATAGGTTTAAAGAGTTTGAAGTTTCTGATCAATCTCTTCAAACACATCATCTATATCTTGATCGCCATCTATCGTCACAAGATATCCTTTGTCTTGATAGAAGTCCAGTAAAGGTTGAGTTTGTTCAACATTTACTTCTATACGTTTAGCAACTGTTTCAGGACGATCATCCTCACGTTGAATTAATGTTGCTCCATCATTATCACATGTTTCAGCAACCTTTGGTGGGTTGTAGATAACGTGATAAGTTGCTCCACACTCTGGACAAATTCGGCGGCCAGTTAAACGGCCAAGCAATTTATCTCGTGGAACATCTACGTGAAGAACATATTCGATTGGAGCATTTAGTTCCGTTAAAAGTTTTTCAAGTGCTTCTGCTTGTGCAAGTGTTCTTGGAAAACCATCTAACAGAAAACCTTTATCACAATCTGATTTACCTAATCGTTCTCTAACAATCCCAATCGTCACTTCATCAGGAACAAGAGTACCTTGATCCATAAATGACTTAGCTTGTTTTCCAAGCTCTGTTCCTTCCTTGATTGCTGATCGAAACATATCTCCAGTCGAAATATGAGGAATCTGATACTTTTCTATTATCTTTTCAGCTTGTGTACCTTTACCAGCACCTGGAAGTCCCATTAAGATTAAGTTCACCGCAATCCCCTCGCTTCATCATAAATTAGTTAGTAGTAACTCACTACTGTTTATTTTATAAAACCTTTATAGTGACGTTTGACAAGTTGACTTTCAAGTTGTTTCATCGTTTGGAGTGCTACCCCAACAACAATCAGTATACTTGTTCCACCAATTTGAATGGACTGTGGCAAGTTAGCAATTCTACCTAAAAAGATTGGTAATACAGCAACTCCCGCCAAGAAAAGAGCACCAACAAAGGTTAAGCGGTATAACACGACCGTCAAATATCTCTCTGTCTTTTTACCTGGACGAATCCCTGGAATATAGCCACCTTGTTTCTTAAGATTATCCGACATTTGTTCTGGATTTGACTGAACAAACGTATAGAAATATGAGAACGCAATGATTAAAGCAACGTAAATCACCATTCCGATTGGTTGAGTATAATCAAAGATTCTTTCTATCGCGTTCGCAAAGTTGCCATCAAAGAAACTAGCTACTGTTCGGGGGGCCATAATAAATGACACAGAGAAAATAACAGGTATAACACCTGCTGTATTTACCTTTAAAGGCAAGTGTGTCGATTGGCCGCCGACCATTGATCGATTAACCATACGCTTTGCGTATTGAATAGGGATTTTTCGGGTTGCTTGTTGGATGAAGATAACACCAACTGTAACACCTAATACAATTAAACCAATTAAAACAACAATCATGATATTCATAAATAGTTCATCACCGACGGTACCGCCGAAATATTGTTCATATAATTGGTTCATTGTATTTGGAATAGCAGCTACAATACCTGCAAAGATAATAATTGAAATGCCATTCCCCACTCCATGTGCAGTGATTTGTTCACCGAGCCACATTAAAAATGCTGTACCAGCAGTCAGTACAATGGCAATGATGAGAAATTTAGCAGGGCTTGGGTCTGCAATTAATCCGCCGCCTGTCATTGCATTAAAGCCAATTGACATAGCAATGGCTTGAATAAAGGCTAGAACAATAGTTGCATAACGCGTTACTTGTGCAAGTTTACGCCGCCCCATTTCACCTTGACTTTTCCATTCAGTAAATTTAGGAATAACATCCATCTGCAATAACTGCATAATAATTGATGCAGTTATATATGGCATGATTCCCATGGCTAAAACGGAGAAATTCTGTAATGCCCCACCGCCGAATGTGTTCAGAAAACCAAATACATTTTGCTGATCATTCATAAAGCCAATTGCTGTACGATCTGTAAATGGAACAGTTATAAATGTACCTAATCGGAAAACAATTAACATGAGTAATGTGAAGAGAATTTTATTTCGGATTTCCTTCACACGAAAAAAATTGGAGATTGTCTGGAACATTAGATCACCTCAGTTTGACCGCCCGCTGTTTCAATAGCTTCTTTAGCAGAAGCTGAGAATTTGTGAGCTTTTACAGTAAGTTTCTTTTCAATCGTACCATTTCCAAGAACTTTAATGCCAGCTTTTACTTTACTTACTAGACCTGTTTCAAGTAAAAGTTCAGGTGTTACTTCTGTACCTTCTTCAAATCTGTTTAGAGTTGAAAGATTCACAATAGCAAATTCTTTACGGTTAATATTTGTAAAACCACGTTTAGGTAACCGTTGGAATAGTGGCATTTGACCTCCTTCAAATCCTGGTCGAACACCACCGCCTGAACGTGCATTTTGTCCTTTATGTCCACGGCCTGATGTTTTTCCATTACCAGAAGACATCCCTCGCCCAACGCGATTTCGTTGCTTACGAGCTTGTGATGGTTTCAATTCATGAAGTTTCATGCGAGCACCTCCTCTTGCGCTATGATAATTACAATTCTTTAACCGTTAATAAGTGTGATACTTTATCAATCGCACCTCTTAATGAAGGTGTATCTTCACATACAACGGATTGGTTAAGTTTGTTTAAGCCTAGAGCTTTGACCGTTCTCTTCTGTGTTACAGTTCTGCCAATAACACTGCGCACGAGGGTAATTTCTAACTGTTTAGCCATTTCATTTCCCTCCTTATCCTAATAACTCTTCTACTGTTTTACCACGTAGTTTTGCCACTTCTTCAGCTGGTCTAAGTTCACTTAAACCACTAATTGTTGCACGAACAACATTAATTGGTGTATTTGAACCTAATGATTTAGATAAAATATCACCGATACCAGCAAGTTCTAGAACCGCACGAACAGGTCCTCCAGCAATAACTCCCGTACCTTCTACAGCAGGTTTAATTAAAATACTTCCAGCGCCGAAACGGCCAGTTACTTCATGAGGAATGGTTGTTCCTACAAGTGGTACTTTAATTAAGTTTTTCTTAGCATTATCAATCGCTTTTCTAATCGCTTCTGGTACTTCTTGAGCTTTTCCAGTACCAAGGCCAACGTGACCATTTTTGTCTCCTACTACAACTAGGGCTGCAAAACGGAAAGTACGTCCACCTTTAGCTACTTTAGTTACTCGATTGATTGTAACTACACGTTCTTCTAAGTCTAATTTATTCGGGTCGATTTGAGTACGCAAAATTTGTCCCTCCTTCTATCATTAAAATTCAAGACCTGCCTCGCGGGCAGCATCTGCTAATGTTTTCACACGGCCATGATATAAGTACCCGCCACGGTCAAATACCACAGTTTTATGGCCTTTATCTAATGCGCGTTTGGCGATTAATTCTCCAACAGCTTTTGCAGCGTCAATATTTCCAGTTGCTTCAGCACTTAATTCCTTATCTACTGTTGATGCACTTGCTAAAGTAATACCATTGATGTCATCAATTAATTGAGCGTAAATATGTTTATTAGAACGAAACACGTTTAGACGAGGACGTTCTTCTGTGCCAAATAAGTTCTTGCGCACACGTAAATGTCTTTTTTTACGCGCAACATTTTTATCTAGTTTTGTGATCATCTAGGTCACTCCTTTCTATTCCCTAACTAAGCTAGCTAATATGTTTGAAGGTTAACTTGCTTTATTTAGCTGTTTTTCCTTCTTTACGACGGACATATTCACCTTCGTAGCGAATACCTTTTCCTTTATAGGGCTCTGGGTTACGAACCGCACGGATCTTAGCACTTAAAGCACCTACAAGTTCTTTGTCAATTCCTTTAACGACAATTTTTGTGTTAGCTGGTACTTCAAATTCAATACCATCTGGTTGGACGATTTCTACAGGGTGTGAATAACCTGCGTTGATAACAAGTTTATTGCCCTGTTTCTGGGCACGATATCCAACACCTTGAATTTCCAAAGATTTTTCGAAACCTTTGTGTACACCCTCAATCATATTTGCGATTAAGCTGCGTGTTGTACCGTGTAATGATTTATTTTTTTTACTATTAGACGGTCTAACAACCGTAAGTTCTTTACCATCGATGTTGATTGTCATATCCTCATGAAGTTGTTGTGCTAGTTGACCTTTTGGTCCTTTAACTGTAACAAAATTGTTGTCATTGTTAATTTCAACGCCTTCTGGGATTTCAATAATTTTAAGACCTATACGTGACATCTACATGGCACCTCCTATCTTATTGAAAAACTCGCTTTCACTCGTCTTTTTACTTGAAAGTGTTAGTTTTGCTTATACTTAGGATTTTAGAATTTTAACATTATCGATTGTCTTACCTAAGACCGGGATTACGTACCCATCGAAAATATTCGTAAATATTCATCATTTCCTAACGTGCAATAAAAACTTATTACCAAACGTATGCTAATACCTCGCCACCAATTGTTTGTTCACGAGCTTCTTTATCTGAAAGGACACCTTTTGAAGTTGAAACGATCGCAATACCTAAACCATTGAGTACACGAGGTAGCTCATCAGCT
The DNA here is from genome assembly GCF_052055485.1 of Amphibacillus sp. Q70. GTDB lineage: Bacteria > Bacillota > Bacilli > Bacillales > Amphibacillaceae > Amphibacillus. The sequence continues at coordinate 916,346 of NZ_CP197171.1, forward strand.
TTAGCATAAACACGCAATCCTGGCTTACTGATTTTTTTCAGTCCAGTAATTACACGTTGATCATTGACACCATATTTAAGAAAAATACGTAATACACCTTGTTTATTATCTTCAACGAATTCATAATCACGAACAAAACCTTCACGCTTTAAGATTTCTGCAATTTGTTTTTTTAGTGTTGATGCAGGAAGCTCAAGTTTTTCATGTCGGGCCATGTTAGCGTTACGAATACGTGTTAACATATCTGCAATTGGATCTGTCATAACCATTAAAAATTACCTCCTTCCCTATTTCGGGTTTACCAGCTTGCTTTTTTGACACCAGGAATTTGACCTTTGTAGGCAAGTTCACGGAAACAAATACGGCAAAGTTTAAATTTACGTAATACAGAGTGCGGACGACCACAACGTTCACAACGTGTGTATTCTTGTACTTTGAATTTCTTTGTCCGTTTCTGTTTTGCAATCATAGATTTTTTAGCCACTATTTTCCCTCCTTATATTAGCTGTCAGGCTTATTTTTGGAAAGGCATGCCAAGTTGAGTTAATAATTCACGAGCTTCTTCGTCAGTGTTAGCTGTTGTAACAATCACGATATCCATTCCACGAATTTTACTGACTTGATCATAATCTACTTCCGGGAAAATCAATTGTTCCTTTACACCTAACGTATAGTTCCCACGACCATCAAATGCTTTATTAGAAATCCCACGAAAATCACGAACTCGCGGAAGTGATACACCAATAAGCTTTTGTAAAAAGTCATACATGCGCTCACCGCGAAGGGTTACTTTCGCACCAATCGGCATTCCTTCACGCAAACGGAAACCTGCAATTGATTTTCTAGCTCTTGTTACTAAAGGTTTTTGACCTGAGATCAACGCTAATTCTTCTACCGCACTGTCTAATACTTTAGCATTTTGAACCGCATCGCCTACACCCATATTAATAACAATTTTCTCAATCTTAGGTGCTTGCATTACTGAATCATAATTGAATTTTTCTACTAATGATTTAACGATTTCTTCATTATATTTTACTTTTAACTCGTTCATTTGAGTAGCCCTCCTTTCATCGCTAATTATTAATCTAATGCTTCACCGGATTTTTTAGCGATACGAACTTTCTTTCCGTCACGTTCTTCATATCCTACGCGAGTTGGCTCGCTGGTTTTTGGATCAATTGGTAATACATTAGAAACATGGATCGTAGCTTCTTGCTCTAAAATTCCACCTTGTGGGTTATCTTGGGATGGTTTTTGATGTTTTTTAACCATATTGACTCCCTCGACAAGAACACGATCTCTTTTTGGATAAGCTGCAAGAATGACTCCTTGCTTGCCTTTATCTTTACCAGATAAAACTTTGACTTTATCACCTTTTTTTACATGCATGCTAGACGCACCTCCTTACAAGGCTTTTCATTGAAACCCATTCTCTACAAGTTTTGTATCGAAACAAAACTTATAGTACCTCTGGCGCTAATGAAATAATTTTCATGAATTTCGCATCGCGAAGCTCGCGAGCAACTGGACCAAAGATACGTGTCCCTCTTGGACTTTTATCATCACGGACGATTACCGCTGCATTTTCATCAAAACGAATATATGAACCATCTTTACGACGGACACCTGTTTTAGTTCGTACGATAACAGCTCTAACAACTTCACCTTTTTTGACAACGCCACCAGGTGTTGCTTGTTTCACCGAACATACGACAACATCACCAATATTAGCAGTTTTACGGCCACTTCCGCCTAAAACTTTAATGGTTTGAACTTCTCGTGCACCTGAATTATCTGCTACTTTCAAACGACTTTCCTGCTGAATCATACCGATGTTACCTCCCTTCGGAATTTATCCGAGCGAACTTTGCAATTTTTAGATAATGACTGCTTCTTCTACTATTTCAACCAATCTAAAACGTTTTGTTGCTGATAATGGACGAGTTTCCATTATCGTTACAATATCACCTGTCTTAGCTTGGTTATTCTCATCATGAGCTTTAAATTTCTTAGTATACTTAACGCGTTTCCCATATAATGGGTGAAATTTATAGGTCTCAACAACTACTGTGATCGTTTTGTCCATCTTATCTGAAAAGACACGACCCGTATATACTTTACGGTTATTACGTTCTGTCATTTGAGGCTAACCTCCTCTCTGGTTTACTAGTTATTAACACTAAGCTCTCTTTCACGGACAACAGTTTTCATTCGAGCAATGGATTTACGAACTTCGCGAAGACGCGCAGTGTTTTCCAATTGTCCTGTAGCTAACTGAAAGCGTAAATTAAAAAGCTCTTCTTTTAATGATTTTACGTTTTGTTCAATTTCGGCAGTGGTTAGTTCTCTAATTTCATTAGCCTTCATTGATTTCACCACCAATTTCTTCACGTTTTACAAATTTCGTTTTAATAGGAAGCTTGTGTGCAGCTAGACGAAGTGCTTCTCTTGCAACTTCCTCTGAGACGCCACCTACTTCAAACAATACTTTCCCAGGTTTTACTACGGCTACCCATCCTTCAGGAGCACCTTTACCGGAACCCATTCTAACTTCTAATGGTTTCTTTGTATATGGCTTATCTGGAAAAATTTTAATCCAGACCTTTCCACCACGTTTCATAAAACGAGTCATTGCAATACGAGCAGACTCAATTTGACGGCTTGTGATCCAAGCAGGTTCAATTGCTTTCAATCCGAAATCACCAAAGCCTACTTCTGTTCCACCTTTTGCTTTACCATTTAAATGACTACGATGTTGTTTACGATACTTAACACGTTTAGGCATTAACATAATGCGTGCCCCCTTCCTTTACTTGTTATTTTTAGTTGGAAGGACTTCTCCACGATAGATCCACACTTTTACACCTAATTTACCGAATGTAGTGTCTGCTTCTGCATGACTATAATCGATATCAGCTCGAAGTGTGTGTAGTGGCACAGTACCTTCACTATAACTTTCTGCACGAGCCATATCAGCACCGCCTAGACGGCCAGATACTTGTGTGCGAATACCTTTTGCTCCCCCACGCATCGCACGTTGAATAACTTGTTTTTGTGCACGACGGAATGAAATACGACTTTCTAGTTGACGAGCAATATTTTCTGCTACTAATTTTGCATCAATGTCAGGTTTTTTAATTTCAACAATATTAATGTGAACTTTCTTACCTGTTAATTTATTTAAAGATTTACGCAAGGCTTCAACTTCTGAACCGCCTTTTCCAATAACCATACCTGGTTTAGCAGTTGAAATTGAAATGTTCACTCGATTAGCGGCACGTTCAATCTCTACTTTAGAAACGGCAGCATCCTTTAAGCGATCCTCAATATATTCACGAATTTTGATATCTTCATGTAATAAGTCTGCATAATCTTTGCCGGCATACCATCTTGATTCCCAATCGCGGATAACGCCGACACGAAAACCTATTGGATTAACTTTTTGACCCACAGATTATCCCTCCTTCTTTTCTGATACAGCCACGGTAATGTGACTCGTTCTTTTATTGATTTGACTTGCACGACCTTGTGCACGCGGACGGAAACGTTTAAGCGTCACACCTTCATCAACAAAGGCTTCAGATACGTAAAGGCTATCTACATCCATCTCATAATTATGTTCTGCATTTGCGATCGCAGAGTTCAATACTTTTTCAACAACAGCGCTAGCACCACGTTGTGTGTGTTTTAAAATAGCAATTGCTTCTCCAACATTTTTGCCTCGAATTAAATCAACGACCAATCGAACTTTACGAGGAGCAATTCTAACAGTTTTTGCAACAGCTTTAGCTTGCATTAAGAGCGCCTCCTCTCATATTAACGTTTTGTATTCTTGTCATCGCCCGAATGCCCTTTGAAAAGACGTGTCGGTGCGAATTCACCTAGTTTATGTCCTACCATATCTTCTGTTACATAAACTGGTACGTGTTTGCGTCCGTCATAGACAGCAATTGTATGTCCAACAAAATTAGGAAAAATAGTAGAGCGACGTGACCAAGATTTCACGACTTGTTTTTTATTTTCCTCATTTAACACTTCAATCTTCTTCATCAAGTGGTCATCTACGAAAGGTCCCTTTTTTAAACTACGACCCATGCATAAACCTCCTCCCGCGATTGTTGGACGGGCTCGAATACCCGCCGTTCAATCTCGTTATTTTTTACGTTTACGTACAATATATTTGTTTGAATCTTTATTTCGGTGGCGTGTTTTCTTACCAAGTGTTGGTTTACCCCAAGGTGATACTGGTGATTTACGGCCAATTGGTGTACGTCCTTCACCACCACCATGTGGGTGATCATTAGGGTTCATTACAGAACCACGAACAGTTGGACGGATACCTTTCCAGCGAGAGCGCCCAGCTTTACCTGAACGAATCAGTTCATTTTCAAGGTTACCTACTTGCCCAACTGTTGCTCGACAAGTTCCAAGAATTAAACGAACTTCTCCTGATGCTAAACGAACAAGGACATACTTTTCTTCACGACCTAAAATTTGTGCTTCAGATCCCGCTGAACGAGCTAACTGTCCACCTCGACCTGGCTTTAATTCAATGTTATGAATGGTCGTACCTACTGGTATGCTTATAAGTGGTAATGCGTTACCTACTTTAATATCAACATTTTCTCCAGAAATAATTTCTTGACCTACTTTAATGTCTTTTGGCGCTAGGATATAACGTTTTTCTCCATCTGCATAATGGATTAACGCTATATTAGCTGTTCGATTAGGATCATATTCTATAGTAGCAACGCGGCCTGGTATGCCGTCTTTGTTACGTTTAAAATCGATCACACGGTATTGACGCTTGTGTCCACCGCCTTGATGACGAACCGTTAACTTACCTTGGTTATTGCGACCACCACGTTTTGATAGTGGTTCTAGAAGCGACTTCTCTGGTGTATCAGTCGTTACTTCGCTAAATGTAAAACCGGACATATTTCGTCTACCATTTGAAGTTGCTTTGTACTTCTTAATCGCCATCGTTTTTCCCTCCTTTTATGTCTTATTCTATACTTTCAAAGAAATCGAGTTCTTTACTGTCTTCTGACAATTGAACAATTGCTTTTTTGCGATCTGGGCGGTAACCGCTATGACGACCCATACGCTTAAATTTACCTTTGACATTTGATGTATTTACTTTCACTACCTTAACATCAAAAATCTGTTCAACTGCATTTTTAATTTCAATTTTGTTTGCAACTGTACTGACTTCAAAGGTATATTTTTTATCTGCCATTTGGTCAGCAGAGTGTTCCGTAATAATTGGGCGCTTAATAATATCACGAGGATCCTTCATTATGCAAGCACCTCCCCTATTGATTCGACTGCATCTTTTGTAATGATCAGTCTGTCATGTGCAAGTATATCTAGTGTATTAATTTGTGTTGCATAAAGTACTTTTACATTTTGTAAATTATTTGCACTTTTATTAACAACTTCATCTTTTTCATTTGTCACGATGAGTGCTTTTTCATTTACATTTAGTGCGTTTAAAAGATTGATAACCTCTTTTGTTTTTGGTGTATCAATTGCTAAGCCCTCTAATACCGTTAAACTTTCTTCTTTCACTTTAGTAGAAAGTGCTGATTTAAGAGCTAATCGTCGAACTTTCTTTGGTAATTTATAGCTATAGCTACGTGGAGTGGGTCCGAAAACAACACCACCGCCTACCCATTGTGGTGAACGGATAGATCCTTGACGTGCACGACCTGTTCCTTTTTGTCGCCATGGTTTACGACCACCGCCGCGTACAGCTGAACGATTTTTTACCGCATGAGTCCCTTGACGTTTTGACGCTTGTTGCATAACAACTGCATCATGCAAGACGTGTTGATTTGGTTCAATACCAAATACTGCATCGTTTAATTCTACATCGCCTACTTGCGATCCACTTTGGTTATATAGTGCTACTTTAGGCATGACATATCCTCCCTTCAACTCGTATTCTAGTTAGCCTTTATTGCACTCGTAACTTTTACGAATGATTTTCTTGATCCTGGGACATTACCTTTAATTAATAGTAGGTTGCGCTCAGCATCAACTTTTACGATTTCAAGATTTTGAATCGTTTTTGTTTCGCCGCCCATTCGACCTGGTAATTTTTTACCTTTTAAAACTCGCATGGGTTCCATGGCTCCCATTGAACCTGGACCTCTATGATAGTGTGAACCATGTGTCATTGGTCCACGTGATTGATTATGTCGCTTAATGGCACCTTGGAATCCTTTTCCTTTTGAAGTACCTGTTACATCAATTTTATCTCCTGCTTCGAAAACCTCTACGCTAAGCTCTTGACCAACTTCATAATCGGCCAGCTTGACGTCACGGAATTCACGAACGAAGCGCTTAGGATTAGTGCTCGCTTTTGCAGCATGTCCCTTAGCTGGTTTATTCGCATTCACTTCTTTCTGATCAGCAAAACCAACTTGAATCGCTTCATAGCCGTCGTTTTCTAGTGTTCTTTTTTGAAGAACAACATTAGGTTCAGCTTGAACCACTGTTACTGGAATTAGTTCACCTTCTTCGGTGAAAACTTGTGTCATGCCGACTTTACGACCTAAGATTCCTTTCGTCATCCGTT